>CALATC010000129.1 GCA_937891475.1 uncultured Granulicatella sp.
TAAGTAGAATAGAAGAATTGGCATTGTAATAATTCCAATCATAAATTCTCCAACTGCTCCAACAACATTTCCAATTCCGCTAAACGTTACATTCAAAAGACCATTCACTCTTGTTCCTAATGATTGTAAGAAATCCATATTAATTCCGTTCAACTGTTCTTGTACTGCTGAAAATGTATTACTTTGTATCACACGTTCCACTTGTTCACTAATAATTCTATAGTATATTGGTAATTGAGTTACCAATTCTCTTAATTGTTTTTCTACAATTGGAATAAAGCTAAAAATCGCTGCCAATAACAGGACAATCAATAGAATAAAATTCAACAGTATCGCTACTGATTTATGAACTCCTTTATTGACTAAAAAATCTTGAATTGGTTTAACCATGTAAAATAAAATTCCGGCACCTACCATTGGAAACCCAATAATCGAGAAAAATCCCTTTAACGGAGAAAAAATATACGAGATTTTAGTGAAGACAAAAATATTAATGAGTAGAAGTAAAATAATTAATAATGTACTCACTAGTTGATTATTTAAAAACCATTTCCAAAACCATGATTTCGTTGAAGTTGTGTGTTCTGTTTCTTCCATTAAAGGCACCTCGTTTTCTAAAATTTAGTTCTAGTGTATCATATTTTCCTCTAAATAAAAATTTTTGAGAAGGAATTTTTTATTTTTTTTAAGAACCATGCTACTATATTCTCAACGATACATTAAGGAGTTGATTGATATGACTGAAAAATTCTATTTAGGTACTTATACCAAACGTGTGAGTAAAGGAATTTATTCTGTTCAATTAGATACTGAAAAAAAACAATTTTCAAATTTAACTTTAGAAGCAGAAATCGAAAACCCAACTTATCTTGCTTTAAATGCTGACCATTCACTATTAGCAGCAGTTTCAAAAGAAGAAACAGGTGGAATTACTGTATTCAACACAACACAAGCAGAAACATTAACAAAAGTTTCTCACTATCATGATACAACAGCAGTTCCCTGCTATATTGCATTTAATAAAGAATCGAATCATTTATTAGCGGCTAATTATCACGAAGGACATGTTTCTTCCTACAAATTCGATGCAGCAGTAACATTAGTGGACCGAGTTATTCATCCTTCACTTGAAGAGAACCAACCTCACGTTCACTATACGGACTATACTCCTGATGAAAAATGGATTGTAGTCTGTGATTTAGGAAGTGACATTGTAGCTACTTATCAACAAGATGGAGAAAAACTTCAACGTGTTTCTACGTATAATAGTAGAAAAGGAGCAGGTCCACGTCATTTAGCTTTCCATCCTACTCTTCCAATTGCGTATTTAATTTGTGAACTCAACGCAAGTATCGAAGTATTATCCTATGATACTGAAACTGGAAGCTTTACGTTTATCGAACAACACTTATTAACAACAGCAGAACAACAAGCATGGGGTGGTGCAATTCATCTAACAAAAAATGGAAAATTCCTATATGCAAGCAACCGTGGTTATGATCGCATTTATGTATTCCAAGTGAAAGAAGAAACAGGTTTACTAACTTTCGTAGCTGATTATGATACTTTTGGAAGTATTCCTCGTGATTTCCACTTAAGTAAGGATGAACGATTTATTATCATTGGACATCAAGAATCCGACAATTTAACTCTTTATGAACGTGACAGCGAAACAGGAATCTTAACCCTTTGTCAAAAAGACTTCTTCGCTCCAGAAGTTGTCTGCGTCATTCCGTTTTAGAAAAAAATAAAACTCCTCTGAAAACCTCAGAGGAGTTTCTTGCTTCATGATTATAAATTAACTGTCGCTTCACCAATTTTAGAAGATGCTGATGCATTTCCTGTTGTAATTGATAAGTTTGCAACTTTATCCATATTTGTTAAAGCAACAATCATTGGTGTATCTTTTCCAGCTGCTTTTACCGCTTCTAGATCTACAGTAGAGATAACTGTATTTTGGTCCACACGTTGTCCCACAGTTACAACTGTATCAAAAGGAGCTCCTTGTAATTCAACAGTATCAATTCCCATATGTAGTAACACTTCTACATCATTATCTGTTTTAATTCCCACAGCATGTTTTGTTGGAAAAACATTAATCACTTCTCCCACTACTGGTGAAGTAATGACTCCAGAAGTTGGTAATACTGCATAACCATCTCCCATGAATTTTTGAGAAAATACTGGATCATTAATTTCTGTGATAGCCACTACTTCTCCTTCTGCAACTGCAAATAATTCTAATTCAGGAGTTACTTCTTTTTTTGCTTTCTTTTTGAAAAATCCGAACATCTAATCATCCTCTCTATTTATTTACCGCTAGTATAACATATTTCTGTAATTTTTTTGAATAAAAACCTTATTCCTTTTATATTTTTTTAGATTTTTATAGAAATTTTACTCGTAAACCTTTATACTTACATTCAGACATAATAAAGGAGTGATATTTTGATTACGATGATTGAAATCATTAAAACAATAATTTTAGGAATTATTGAAGGGGTAACTGAATGGCTACCGATTAGTAGTACAGGGCATTTAATTTTAGCGAATGAAATTTTACAATTGGATGTTAGTCCTAAATTTCAAGATATGTTTAATGTAGTAATCCAACTTGGTGCCATTTTTGCCGTTGTGATTTTATACTTTAACAAACTAAATCCATTTGAAGGTAAAAAAACTCGCAAAGAATTTTTAGCAACGATTGAATTATGGAAGAAAGTGATTATTGGTTGTATTCCTGCTATCGTTGGTGGATTATTATTAAACGACTTTATGGATGAATACTTTAATAAAGCAATCGTCATTGCAACAACTTTAATTGTTTACGGGATTGCATTTATTGTGATTGAGCGTCGTCATAAAACAGTGGAGCCTCGTATTCATTCATTTGAAGAATTGGATTATTTAACAGCCATTAAAATTGGTTTATTCCAAACTCTAGCTTTAATTCCAGGAACTTCTCGTTCAGGTTCTACCATTTTAGGTGGATTATTAGTTGGAACAAATCGTTTTGTTGCGACAGAATTTTCTTTCTTCATGAGTATTCCAATTATGTTTGGAGCTAGTGGACTTAAATTATTAAAATTTGGATTCCACTATACAAGTGCAGAATTGATTATTTTATTAGTGGGATCAGTAGTTTCTTTCTTCGTTTCACTAATTGTTATCAAATTCTTATTGAGCTATTTAAAACGCAACGATTTCCAAGCATTTGGTTGGTATCGTATTATTCTAGGGATTATCGTATTAGCTAGTTCATTCTTTTTGAAATAGTATTCGAAAAGTCATTTTATTGTAGTATTAGGACGCCAGTAGCCCTACAGTATCATCACTAAAACAGCCAGCAGAAAATTCTGCTGGCTGTTTTTCCCTTTATTGACAAGCGACTGCTTGGATTTCTACTAGTGCATTTTTTGGTAATGCTGCTACTTGGAAAGCAGCACGTGATGGGCAATTTTCTTTGAAATAAGTTGCATAAACTTCATTCATTTGTTGGAAATGAGCAATATCACTTAAATAAATCGTTGTACTCACAACATTTTCTAAACTCATTCCAGCTTGTTCTAAAATTGCTTGAATATTTTTCAATGATTGATGTGTTTGGCTAACAATATCTTCTCCTGCAAATTCTCCAGTTTCTGGAACAATTGGTAATTGTCCTGAAACGTATAAGAAATTTCCTGAACATAATACTCCTTGAGAATAAGGTCCAATTGCTGCTGGTGCTTTATCTGTATGAATAATTTTTTTCATATTTCTCTCCTTTAAATAAATACATATTTTTTCATTCTCTCACAAGCTTCTTGAATTCTTGTAAATGGTAATGCTACATTTAACCGAATATGAGTTGGACCATTGAAGATTCTACCATCTTGCCAAGCCACTCCCACATCTGATCCTCGTTTTTGTAATTCATCAATTGTAATACCATTTTTTTCTAAATATTCTTTACAATCGATAAAAATCACATACGTTCCTTCTGTATTTGTCACAGACACTCCTTCAAAATGATCACGAATGTAGTCACAAACATACGTCATATTTTGATATAACACTTGTCTTAATTCTTCCAACCACTCATAACCTTCTGGTTGGTATGCGCCCATTAACGCATGCATTGATAGTACATTCATCACATTATAATGAGACTTGCTACCTTTTGCATTCACTCTATCTCTTAATAAATCACTATAAATAATATGATAAGCAGCTACTAAACCAGCTAAGTTAAATGTCTTACTTGGTGCATAAAATGCAATTGTTCGGTTCTTCGCATCTTCAGATACGCTTTGAGTTGGAATATGTTTCACTCCTGGCATCACTAAATCTGACCAAATCTCATCAGAAATAACTGTGACATCATGTTTTTGATAAATTGCCATTACTTTTTCTAATTCTTCACGATTCCAAACACGACCTGTTGGATTATGTGGTGAACAGAAAATCGATACATGAATATGATGTTTACGAATTTTTGCTTCCATATCTTTATAATCGATACGATAAACACCTTCTTCATCTTTCACTAGTGGACTTAATACAATATTGAAGCCATTATTTTTTAAAACTTCTGTAAATCCTCCATACGTCGGGCTATGCACTAAAATAGAATCACCTGGGGAAGCAAAAGAAGTTAAGGCTGAAACCACTCCTCCTAACACACTGTTATGATATCCAATATGTTTAGCTGTTAATCCTTCCACTTGATGGTGAAATTGGTGCCAACGAATAATGGCATTATAATAATCTTTTGGTTGCATAAAATATCCAAAAACTGGATGCTCTAAACGTTCCTTCATCGCTTGAATGACTGTTGGAACTGTCGCAAAATTCATATCTGCAATCCACATCGGAATTACATCAAAGCCTTCCTTAGGTGGGTTTGGTGCTTTCCCTGGAATTAATCCTAATCCATCAACAGCCATCGCATCTTTCCCATGACGGTTGATCTCTGTTGTAAAATCATATTTCATCTTTTTCATCCTTCCCATCTAATGTAGTAGTACTAGTATAGCAGAAAACTGCTCTTGAAAAAAGAAAAGCTACTATTAATACTGAACCAAAGAAAAAGACTTTTCCTGTCGCAAAATTCTCTGCCACATTGGAAAAGTCTATGATTCGTTTTCTATTTTCTCATTGATGAGATAATTCTATATCCTCTTTGTGCGATAAAGTCTGCTACTTCATCTGGATTTTCAGAATCTACGTGAAGTACTACTTGTACTTTTCCTTCACGGTGGTACACAGAAATTGTATCGACATTGACATTATTGTCACGTAAAACATTTGAAATTTCTTCTAATGGACCAGGTTTGTCTTCATTAATTTCGATAAATAAACGAGAACCAGGAGTGTTATATCCTGAAATATCAATGAACGCATCCATAATATCTTTATCAGTAATAATTCCTACTAAGTTTCCTCTTGATTCAAGAACTGGTAAAACTCCAATTCCTTGTTGTCTCATAATAGAAGCGGCTTCTTCTAAGACAGCAGTTGGTTTTACAGTAATGACTTGTTTCAACATAATATCTTTAGCAGTTGTTTTATTTAATAAGTAATTTAATTCATGCACACTTAAACTTGTTGCCATTGAAGGTGAGTTTTGAGCAACTAATTCAGCTGTTAATAATCCTACCAATTTGTCTCCTTCAACGACGGGAAGACGATGCACATCATGTTCTTTCATTAAATCTAATGCTTTCATAACAGTTGTTGTTGGTTCAACGGTTATTAAGTTTGTTGACATATAATCTTTTACTTCCATGATTATCCCCCTAAATATGCTTTTTGAACATCTTCACTTTCAAGTAATTCCTTACCTGTACCTGATAATACCACAGATCCTGTTTCTAATACATACCCTCTTGATGCAATTGATAATGCCATTTTCGCATTTTGCTCAATTAGTAATACAGTTGTTCCTTGTTTTTGAATTTCTTGAATAATATTAAAGATTTCTTTAATGAAAATTGGTGCTAATCCCATTGATGGTTCATCTAATAATAATAGTTTCGGACGAGTCATTAATGCACGTCCCATTGCTAACATTTGTTGTTCCCCACCTGATAATGTCGCAGCGTCTTGATTTTTACGTTCTTCTAAAATTGGGAATCTCTCAAAGATTGCTTTCATGTCTTTTTGAATTTCCTCTTTATCATTTCGTAAAAATGCTCCTAAATCAAGATTTTCTTTAACGGAAAGTCCTCTAAATACGTGACGACCTTCTGGAACTTGTGCTAACCCAAGTGAAACAATTTTTTTAGCAGCTAATTTTGTAATATCTTGCCCTAAATATTCAATCGTTCCAGCACTTGGACGTACTAAACCTGATAAAGTTTTTAAAATGGTTGATTTTCCAGCACCATTGGCACCAATCAGAGAAACAATTTCTCCTTCGTTAACTGTGAAGCTTACATCTTTAACGGCTTGAATCATGCCATAATGTACGCTTAAATCTTTTACTTCTAACATGATTACTCTCCTCCTAAGTAAGCACGAATAACATCAGGATTTTTCTTGATTTCTTCTGGTGTTCCATGTGCTAATAATCTTCCATATTCTAATACATATAAACGTTGGCAAATTTCCATTACTAATGACATATCATGTTCAATTAATACAACGGTTAATCCAAATTGTTCTTGAATTTGTGCAATTAATTTTGTTAGATTTGCTGTTTCTTGTGGGTTCATCCCTGCAGCAGGTTCATCTAAAAATAAAATTTTTGGTTTTGTAGCTAAGGCACGAACGATTTCTAATTCACGTTGTTGTCCATAAGCTAAGTTCTTCGCTTTATCTTGAGCAAATGATTCCAAATTGAAGATTTTTAATAATTCTAATGCTTCTTCTTTCATCACTTTTTCTGTTTCATAATAAGCTTTTGTTCTGAATAAACTTGAAAATAATGAATTCCCTTTATGTGCATGCATTGCTACCATAACATTTTCTAATACTGTTAAATCTTTAAACAAACGAATATTTTGGAAGGTACGTGCTAATCCTAATTCTGTAATTTTATTTGGTGCAATTCCATTTAATAATGTTTTACCATTTTCAGTTTCTAACTCGATCGTTCCTTCTGTTGGAACATATACTCCTGTTAAAAGGTTGAAGAATGTTGTTTTACCGGCACCATTTGGTCCAATTAATCCAATCAATTCTCCTTTTTCAGCTTTAAGAGAAACGTTCGAAACAGCTGATAATCCACCGAAATTTTTTGTTAAACCTTTTACTTCTAATAAACTCATTCTGTTTCTCCTTTCTCTTTTTTCTTCAATTTATTACTTAAGAATGTACCGAAACGGAATTCCCAAGTTCCTAATAATCCACCTGGACGGAAGATCATAATTAATATTAACGCTACTGCGTAAATAATCATACGTAATTGTCCAAATGGTTGTAAGAATGTATTAATAATTCCAAGTAAAATCGCTGCTACAAATGAACCTGTAAAACTACCGATTCCTCCGAATACAACAATAATTAATACATCGATTGATTTCATAAATGTGAAGTCACTTGGTGTTACAGTTCCTAAATAAGTCGCTGTTAATGTTCCCCCAATACTTGCTGTAGCTGCTCCAATAATGAAAGCTAACATTTTATAGCGAGTAACATTTACCCCCATTGACTCTGCTGCAATTTCATCTTGTAATACTGCATAAGTCGCGCGGCCTTCACTACTATTAGCATAGTTTAATACTAAAATAGTTGTTAAAACTAATGCGATATAAACAATAGTCCATGTTGTTGTTAATGGAACCCCGCTAATCCCTGCAGCACCATTTGTAATTTTCATATTATTTAAGGCTACACGAATAATTTCCGCAACTCCTAATGTTGCAATTGCTAAGTAGTCCCCTTTTAAACGAAGCGTTGGTAACCCAACTAAATAAGCAAGCACGATTGAAATGACTACACCGACTGCCATTCCAGCAAATAAACCCGCTAAACCACTAACCGCTTTCCCGATAATAGCAGCACTATAAGCACCAATCGCAATAAATCCAGCATGACCAAGTGAGAATTGCCCTGCAACCCCCAAAATTAAATTTAATCCAACTGCGAAAATAATATTAATCATGATATTAATAAAAGTACTTTCATAATAGAAATTAATCACTCCTACTTGAACTAACACTTGAAGTAATAAATAGACTAATACTGCAGAAGCTAACCAAATAAGATTTTTCTGATGAAATCGTTGCATGTTTCTCACCTACACTTTCTCTTTAACATTTTTACCAAACAAGCCTGCTGGTAATACTAATAAAATAACAAATAATAGGAAGTAAACTACTCCATCTTTATATGGAGAGAATCCTAAATAGCTAACTAAAGTTTCTAATAAACCAATGACATATCCACCAATCATGGCACCCGGAATACTTCCAATTCCTCCTAATACCGCAGCTACGAAAGCTTTCAATCCTGGTACAATCCCCATTGTTGCTGAGAATGTATTATAGTATAAAGCAACTAATACCCCTGCAATCCCTGCAAGACTTGAACCTAATGCGAATGTAAATGAAATTACTTGATCCACATCAATCCCCATTAATTGAGCTGCATCTTCATCTACCGCAACCGCACGCATTGCTTTCCCCATTTTTGTATAATGAACGATAAATTGTAATAGTGCCATTAAAATGACTGTTGTAGCAAAAATTAAGATTTGCTTTCCGTTAATCGTAATATTGCCAAATAATGTGTAGTTTGTTGTTCCAAAATCAGATGGGAATGGACGAATTTCAGCTCCAAAAAGATAGCTCATCACATTTTCAAGTAAAAATGAAACCCCAATTGCTGTAATTAAAGCAGCAACTCGAGTCGAACGTCTTAAAGGTTTGTATGCAACTCTCTCAATAACAACTCCTAAAACAGCACAGCTAACCATTGCTAATAGAAGAGATAAGAAAATATTTAACCCCAATCCATTCATTGCATAAAAACCAACAAATGCACCCATCATATAAACATCACCATGAGCGAAGTTGATTAATTTAATTGTTCCATAAACCATTGTATAGCCAAGTGCAATTAAGGCATAAATACTACCTAACGCAATCCCATTGACTAATTGTTGTATCAATAGCTCCATTTTAAGCTCCTTTCTCTTTTTAACCAATTTTTTTGATATTGTTCTTAATTTTCCTATCATGTGAAAAAAGAGGCTAACTGCCTCTCTTTTCTAAATTTTTATTCATTATTGTGCTGAATATTCTTTGGCACTTACTTCTTCACCATTTTGGAATTCGATAACAACTGCTGATTTAAGAGGAGTATGATCTTTACCCATTGTGAATGTACCAGTAACACCGTCAAAATCTGTAGATTCTGCTAAAGCTTTTTTAATTGCTTGAGCATCAGTTGAACCAGCTTTTTCAATAGCTTTCATTAATAATTGTGCTGCATCATATGCTAAAGCTGAGAATGAATCTGGTGTTGTATTATATTTTTCTTTATATGCTTTAATGAATGCTTGAACATCTGCATCTGTACTCTTAGCTGAGAAGTGAGCTGTATAGAAGACATTTGTTAAGTTAGCTTTGCTACCAGCTAATTCTACTAATTTTTCACTTGATAATCCATCTCCACCAACGATTGGTTGAGTGATTCCTAATTCACGAGCTTGTTTGATGATTAAACCAACTTCTTCGTAATATCCTGGGATATATAATACATCAAATGATTTTGATTTTAGTGAAGTTAATACTGCTTGGAAGTCTGTATCTTTTGATTGATAAGTTTCTTTCGCAACAATTTGTCCACCGATTTTAGCATCTGTATATGTTTTTTCGAATGCTTCTGCTAAACCTTTTGAATAATCACTTGCTGAGTCTTGTAATACTGCTACTTTAGCATTTGGGAATTTTTGGCTTACAAATCCTGCACCTACAACCCCTTGATAATTATCAGAGAAACATACACGGAAGATGTAGTCATATACTGATTCTGGGTTTTTCGCATCTTTTAATGTAATACCGTCCCCTGTTGTCGCTGGGAATACAGCTGGAATTTTTGCTTGTTCCATGATTGGAATTGAAACTTGAGCATCTCCTGTTGTAGCAGGTCCGACAACCCCAACAACTTTTTCAGAAACTAATTTTTTAGCTACAGAAGCTACTTCTGTTTTTTCTGATTTGTTATCGTAAGAAACATATTTTAATTCTTTATCTAATAACTTTCCTTTTTGTTCAACGGCTAATTTAACAGCATTATCCATAGCTGAACCATAAGCGGCAACATTACCTGTTAACTCGAAGTTACCTCCAAGTTTTACTGTGTTTCCATTTGATGCGCCACCTGCGCTACATCCTGCTAAAATTGCTGCTGATACCAATCCTAATCCAAATTTTTTTAAATTCATCATAATCCCTCATTTCATAATCTGTTTTTTTAAGTGATGAGAAGATTATATAATATTCTGACAATTCACGCAATTGTTTTTTTAAATTTTTTTGAAAAATTTTTAAACTTTTTTTAATTGTTTTTTAATTCATGACAACTAAACGCTTACATTTTGTGAAATCTGTAATTTTTCATGAAAAGGAAGTAGAATTCCCATTCCTTGACACACACTCCCCCAATACAAAAAAGTAGGAATAGACTTCCACGTAGTAGTAAAAGTAATAGAAGCCACAACTCGTGTGGCTTCTATTACTGGAAAAATCGAGACCTAGGCTCGATTTTTAGCCATGAGATTCGCACAAGCGAAGCTGCTGGCGTCCTTTTTACTACTACATCTGGAAGTCTATTCCTACGCCTCCAATTCCACAAAAACAACCTTCAAATAATCACTCAGCGGCGTACATGGCGCCACTGGGAAATCCATCGGCAATTTCTTCTGATGTGCTAAACGATATCTTCTACCAGAAGAACGAAGCCCCTTATGAATCATTTCTAAAAATTGCTTCTCTGAAACATTTGCCGCATTCGTCGACAAAATTAAATTCCCATTTTTTGCCGTTAACAGAACTAACTGCTCCACTAAACTAGCATAATCTTTTGCAACTGAAAAAGTTCTCTTCTTCGTACGAGCAAAACTAGGAGGATCTAACACAATCGTATCAAACGTTAAATCTTTCTTTGCAGCATATTTAATATAATCAAATACATCCATCACATAAATCTTCTGCTCAGATGCATCTATCCCATTCACTTCAAATTGTTCTCGAGTCTTTTCTAAACTGCGATTAGCAACATCCACACTGGTCGTTTGAACCGCACCACCCATTGCTGCAGCAACAGAAAACGCACCCGTATAACTAAATAAATTCAAAATCGTTTTTCCTGCACTATAGTCATCTCTTAATAATGTACGAACTTCACGCTGATCTAAAAAGATTCCAGTCATCAATCCTTCATCAAGATACGTTGCATAACGAACTCCTTCTTCTTGAACAATTAATGGCTCGCTCGACTTATCTCCTCTTACAAATTGACTTTCTGGTAATTTTTCTTTTGAAGCATAACGAATCTTTTCATAAACACCTTGGATACTTGGAATCGCTTCTTGCAATTGGTCTATGATTAACTCTTTCCATTGATAAATCCCTGCACTATACCATGAAACAACGACAAATCCATCATACCAATCAATCGTAATTCCACCAAGTCCATCTCCTTCTCCATTAAACAATCGAAAAGCTGTTGTACTTTCATCCCCCATTAAAGCAGAACGTTTTTGTGCAGCTTTTTGGAAGATTCCTTTTATGAATGGAGGTGTTAATTTCTCACCATCTTTTTTAGAATAGATCCAGCCGATTCCTTTATGTTGAAATCCTACATAAGCCATTGCTAAAAATTCTTTTTTTTCATCACAAACACGGACACATTCGCCCTCTTTTGCTTCCAACGGTTTTGCTAAATCTTCTTGATTTAATAAAGGAGACCCCTTTTTCACTAATTTTGCGGCTTTTGTTTTTAAAATGATTTCTCTCATAATTCTAATCTCCTTTTTCTCTCTTCATATTTTTTATAACACCAATATCCCAAAACACTTCCCAATGCATTACAAATCACATCATCAATATGAGTAACACCTGTTGAAAATAACCATTGACTTATTTCTATTAAAAGAGAGATGGATAAACCAGCCCAAAAAGATAGTTTATAATAACTCTTCTCCTTTAATAAAATCCCACAAAATAAACCAATTGGCATAAACCAAATAATATTCCCAAACACATTATAATATGCTGCAAATAAAGATCCGTGTGTAAACAATTTTACACTATCTACAAAAGGTATCCAATAAATTTCTTGCAACGGTCGTGGTGAAACTGTCATCAATTTAAAAATACTTGATTGTCGAAAAATCGTAACATTTAATAATACGAGTAAATAAAAAATAAATAAATGAAGATAACTCTCTAATTTCCAATCAATCGTTTGTTTGTAATAGTTTCTAAATAAGAGAGAAATCGACCATACTCCTAGCCATCCTATAAAGAATATAAGAGCATGATCGATACTATTCATTAAAAGACGAATTAAAGGGAAATGATTTATTCGTCCGTCCAACAATTGTTCTAACCATTGATAGATTGGTTCTAAAAAAAACATTTCCCGATTCATCCCTTTCCTTATTCCTTTTCTTTTTTTCCAGGGAATGTAAGTGTAAATGTTGTTCCCTTTCCAACTTCACTATCTGTCTGAATTGTTCCATGATGACTATTCATTAATGAATGAACAATCGCTAAGCCAATTCCAGACTCTCCATATTTTGTACTCTTTCTTGAAACATCTGCTTTATAAAATCTTTCCCAGATTGCTTCCACTTCTTTTTTACTAATTCCAATTCCATCGTCAATTATTTGCACAATGGCATTCGAATCTTCATTCCAACCTTTAATGAGAATATGACCTTTATCCGTAAACTGGTTCGCATTTTTCGTCATATTCACTAAAATTTGAATAAAGCGATCATAATCCGCATAAACTGTAAAGTCTTCTGGACATTCACAGCGTAAGTCATTTCCTTTATTCTTAGCTAATTCTTGTAATTGATCAACAACATTTTGTAAAGCTTCTGCACCTGAGAAGTTTTGTTTCACTAATACAATTTGATCGGAACGAATTTTCTCATAGTCTAGGTTCTCATTCACTAATCGAATCAAGCGTTGCGTTTCATTCGTAATTAATTCTAAACTTCTCTCACGGCGAGACTCTGGTATCATGTGGTGAATTAATCCTTCCAATAATCCATTCATTGTTGTCAGTGGTGTTCTCATCTCATGAGCTACATCCATCATTAATTGACGTCTTAAATTCTCTTGTCGTTCAATTTCTTGTTCAGATTTCTGTAATGACTCTGCCATTTTATTGAAGTCCATTACTAAATCATCGAACTCATCTCGTTTTTGAGTAGGCAGTGAAATATCATAATTTCCTTCTGCAATTTCGTGAGTCGCTTTTCTCAAGCGATTAATTCGTCTTGTTTGATAGTTGGCAAATAAGACACTCAGAATCACTCCTACAACTGCTGCTGAAGAAAATCCTACTAAAATCGAATTTCTTAATTCCGCCATTTCCGTTTCAATCCGACTTAATGGACTAGAAATTGCTAAAAAACCATTATAAGTTTGATTTTTAAAAATTGGATAATAAATCGTTACTAAATCTGCTGCTTCTCCCACAAAATTATGCTTTGTTTGCTTCATATTAACCGCAGAACCATCTTGAAGATGTTGTAATTCATCATCCGTTAATGAACTTTTAACATTTAATACGGTTGCTGGATAAGTCATTTTATTATCTTTATCAAAAATCGCAACTCCTAAATGTTCATCTTTCAATAAAGATAAGCTGCTATTAATTTGTTCAGCTGTTAAATCATTTACTAAAATCGCTTTGGCATATCCAAATAGTTGTTGCGACCGCTGTAAAAAAATTTTATTCGTCATGACATTATAAAACAATAATCCACAAACAACAACGGATACTAATACAACTGATAAAAATCCTACTAATTGTTGGTAAAAATATTTCATCTTCTAAATCCCACTATCATCAAATTTATATCCAACACCCCATACCGTTTGAATAACATGAGGTCCAACTGCTTCAATTTTTTGACGTAATTTTTTAATATGTGCATCAATCGTACGCTCATCACCAAAGAAAGGATCTTCCCAAATTTTCGTTAATAAGTGTTCTCTTGAGAAAACTTGACGAGGATGTTGTGCCATTAAGACTAATAAATCAAACTCTTTCGGAGTCAATCCATCAATTTTCACGCCATCAATAAAAGCTTCATGAGTTTTTGTATTAATTGAAACGTGTTTTGTTTCAATATCAAATTGCCCTGAACTTGTTGGAGCTTCACTAGAAGTTCCTCGACCAATACGTCGATGTAATGCTTTAATTCGCGCCATCATTGTTAAGGGGCTAAATGGTTTTGCAACATAATCATCTGCTCCAATTTCTAAACCAATAACTTGGTCACTTTCTGAATCTCTTGCTGTTAACATGACAATTGGTACTTGCTCATTCATTTGACGAATTTGACGACAAATTTGCATACCATCCATTGAAGGTAAATTCAAATCTAAAATCACTAGATCCCATTTGTCTTGATTATTTACAAATGCATCATAACCTTCTTTCCCATCATGATAAAATTCCGCTGTCCAACCTTCTTTTTCAAAAAACATTTCCATCATTTCACATACTGCTTCTGTATCTTCAATCATTAAAATATGCATCTTACTTCCCCCTTTTTGGATGATTTCACACTTAGTATACCTTAATTTTATGAATCCGTTAACTAGAAAGTATGAAGATTTTGTGAAGATAAAAAAAGAGACGACCGAAGTCGCCTCAGAATTTTCGCTTTATTATAGCTTTAGTAGTAATTTAATGACGTTTTTTGAAAATTTTCCAACAAATGACCCCAACAATAATAACGAACACGACTCCCACAATCATCAT
>CALATC010000130.1 GCA_937891475.1 uncultured Granulicatella sp.
AACGACCACTGCCAAGAGCTGCAATTAAAATACTAACAGCAATCCCTAATAAAAAGAGTCTTAGAGTAGTACTTGGAATTTTAGTACTCCAATATTTTTTCAAATACGCTAAACTCACACTAAATAGTCTTCCTGTTAATCCAAAAGCAATTCCTAACACAACCATCTTCAATAATGTTTCATCAAATTGAATATCTACAGGAACACCAACCATAAATTTCTCTAACCCTAAACGTTGCGCTACATTCATCGAAATAAAACTCGAGAGCAACGCATAAAATAAGGCGTCAATTTGTAATTGACCAACAATCATTACTTCAATCGCAAAGAAAGTCGCTGCTAGAGGAGTGCCAAATAATCCAGCAAACCCACTTGCCATCCCAATCATTAATAAAATTTGACGATTTCTCTTAGAAGAAAACCATTGTTGAAATTGATTTGCTACCGTTGCTCCCAATTGAACTGCAACTCCTTCACGACCCACACTTGCTCCAAATAAATGAGCGAGCCATGTTCCAATCATCATAAAAGGAATTAACCATTTTGAAATGCGATTATCCTCTCCTTGTCCAATTCGGAAGACAATATTCATCCCTTCTACTGCATTTTTCCCGTATTTTAAATAGACTGTATGAAATAAAAATCCTACAATTGCTAAAAATGGAATCAAATACCCAAAATACTCTACTCGCAATTCGGATACTTTTAATAACACTTGCCCAAAAAAGGACGTTAAAACACCGGTAATTACTCCGACGATGACACTAACGATTCCTAGTAAAACTTTTTCCTTTATATTACATGAATTCACCAAATAACCTCCTTGAATAAAAAAGACTGGAGAAATTCTCTCCAGCCTCCTATTTAACCTTCAACTTTTTAGTCTAAAATTGTGAATTTTTCAATAAACAATGGACTTACTGAACGATTTTCATGAATACGTTTGATTGCTTCAGCCATTAATTGATCCACACTAACTTGAACAATTTTTCCACCTGTTTTTTCTTCAGGAACTTGAATTGAGTCAGTTACTACAACTTCTTTAATCACAGAAGCATTTAAACGATCTAATGCTGGACCTGATAATACAGGGTGAGTACAACAAGCATAAACTTCTAATGCACCTGCATCTTGAATAGCTTGAGCTGCTAGTGTAATGGTTCCAGCTGTATCAATCATATCGTCGATTAATACGGCAACTTTCCCTTTTACATCTCCAATAATATTCATCACTTCAGCTACATTTGCTTTTGGACGACGTTTGTCAATAATCGCAATTGGAGCATGTAAGAATTCTGCTAATTTACGTGCACGAGTTACCCCACCATGGTCCGGTGAAACAACGACGATGTCTTTATCTTTGAAATTATTTTCTAAGAAATAATTGGCTAATAATGGAGCTCCTAATAAGTGATCCACTGGAATATCAAAGAATCCTTGAATTTGAGCAGCATGTAAGTCTAATGTTAACACACGGTCTGCACCTGCTTGTGTAATCATATTTGCTACTAATTTTGCTGTAATTGGTTCACGTGATTGAGCTTTACGATCTTGACGTGCATATCCATAGTACGGTAATACAACGTTAATTGTTTTCGCACTTGCACGACGTAATGCATCAATCATAATTAATAACTCCATTAAGTTATCATTTACTGGATACGATGTTGATTGAACAATATAAACATGGTCTCCACGAATACTTTCATCAATGTTAATTTTAATCTCTCCATCACTAAAATGAGTAACGGATACTTTTCCTAATTCTACCCCGACTTGATCTGCAATTTTTTGAGCTAATGGACGATTTGAGCTTAGTGCAAAAATCTTTAAATTTGGATCGGAATAATGTTCCACAATGATAACCCCCGAAGAATTTTATTTTTGTTTTTTCACTACTATAATAATAAACGTTTTTGATTCGTTTTTAAAGAACTAAATGTATATTTCTATGAATTTTTTTGAGCTGAAGGTAATTTTTCAGCATAGTTTTCTTTATTTTCTTGACGAGAACGAGCAATGGCTAACGCTCCATTTGGAACATCTCTTGTAATCGTAGAACCAGCTGCAATAAAGACATCATCTCCAATTGTAACAGGTGCTACTAAATTCGCATTGCATCCCACAAACACACGGTCACCTACAGTGGCTCTATGTTTATTTTTACCGTCATAGTTTACGAAGATTGTTCCACAACCAACATTAATATCTCTTCCTAAATCAGCATCGCCAACATAGGTTAAGTGACCAACTTTTGTACCTTTTCCTAATGTTGCATTTTTCACTTCTACGAAATTTCCAATATGAACAGAATTTCCGATAACAGATTTTGGACGAAGATGTGCAAATGGTCCTGCATTACTATAAGCTTTCATTAATGACTCTTCGATATTTGAACTTGTCACTGTGACATAATCTTCTAATACAGAATCACGGATTACACTACCTGAAGTAATATGGCAGTGTTGACCAATCATTGTACCTCCTTTTAAATAAACTCCTGGTTCAATAACTGTATCTGAACCAATCACTACTTCTGAGTCAATATACGTTTGTTCAGGGTCAATTAATGTGACACCATTTCTCATATGTTGTTCATTAATACGTTGGCGCATTGCTTTTTCTGCTTTTGATAAAGCAACTCGGTCATTAACGCCCATTCCTTCATCAACATTTGGCATTTGATAAGCAGAAATAATTTCTCCGCGTTTTTTCAAAATTTCTAATACATCTGGTAAGTAATATTCTCCTTGAGCATTATCATTGCCCACTTCGCTTAATGCGCTGAATAAGGATTGATTATCAAAGCAATAAGTTCCTGTATTAATTTCTTGAATGGCTGCTTCTTCAGGAGTAGCATCTTTGTGTTCTACATTTTTTAGAACTGTTCCATCTTCCTCACGAACCACATGTCCATATCCACTTGGATCTTCTACCCAAGCTGTTAAAATAGTAGCTTTTGCTTTTGTATCTTCATGAACTTTCATTAATTGTTCAAATGTTTCTGCTGTTAATAGCGGTGTATCACCACAAACAACTAAAGTTGTTCCTTCTTTATCTTTCAACAACTCTTCTGCTTGTAAAACGGCATGACCTGTTCCTAATTGTTCTGCTTGTAGAGCATAAGAAACACGTTCTCCTAATTGTTGTTGTACCATTTCTGCACCATGTCCAACAATGGCTACAATCGTTTCGGCTCCCGCACGTTCTACTTGATCTACCACATGCTCTACCATTGGTTTGCCACAAACTGGATGCATGACTTTATAAAGTTCAGATTTCATTCGTGTGCCTTTTCCAGCTGCTAAAATAATTCCGTATTTTTGATTCATATTATCCCTCGCAAGTTCTATTTTTACTTCTTTATAATAGTAAACTATGATGTTTTTTGCAAGAAAGTGTCTTGAATATTGGTGAATTTATAGAAAAAGGTTCGAACGATGTTTTCTATCATTCGAACCTTTACTATTTTAACGTTCTTTATATAACTGAATTAATTCTTTTGAGAATAGTTGAACCATTTCAGTCATTGCCATTTGATCTTCAGCATGAATAAAGAGTAGAGAAATCTCAGTTTTTTCTCCAGCAGCTTCTTTTTGAATTAAATCTGCATGGATTTTATGAGCTTGAACAAAGCATTCCTCTGCTTCAGTTACTTTTTCATCAGCGCCTTTGAAATCTCCTTTTTTCGCTAATCCCACAGCTTCCATATAAGAAGATTTTGCTGCACCACTATTCGCAATTAACTGAAAACATACTAATTCCATATCTTCAGACATATTAACCCTCCACCAATGCTAATGCTTGATCTAAAACTTTTGGTCCATTCATCATGCCATAATCTCTCATATCAATTGCAGCAACTGGAACATCTCCTGCCAATGATTTTACATTTTCAAGTTCATATCTAATTTGAGGACCGATTAAAATAACATCTACCTCTTGTAAATTTTTCTTAGCTTCTGTTAATGATTTTGCTTCAATATGTGCTTCAATGGAACGTTCTTCAGCACTTAATTGCATCTTTTTCACTAACATACTTGTAGACATTCCTGCATTACAAACTAATAATATATTTTTCATATTTATCACTAACCTTCGTATTGATTTTCCATAACACGATCATGAATTTTAATAAACGGAATATAAATTAAAACTCCTAAAACTAAGATAATCGCTTGAACAACTACTGCTCTCCAGTCACCACCAGTTGATAAGAATGAACTAGCAAAAATTGGTGTTGTCCATGGAACTTGTACCACACTTGGACTCATTAATCCAAGACTTGTTGCAACATAGCTAATTAAAATTCCTAAAGCTGGAACTCCGATAAATGGAATTGCCATAGATACGTTATAAACAATTGGATAACCAAATAATACTGGTTCATTAATATTAAATAGTCCTGGAGCAAATGCTAATTTTGCAACATTTCTACTTGCAGCATTTTTACTTACTAAGAATGTAGCAATTAATAAACAGATTGTTGAACCACTACCACCCATTAATGCATATGTTTGAACTTGTGATACATTAATAATATGCGGAATTGCTTCTCCAGCATTATAAGCTGCTGTATTTTCAAGAATGTTGATAATTAATAATGGTTCTAAAATTGAACTATAAATAACTGCTTGGTGAACCCCAAATAACCATAACATATTTCCTAATGAGTAAAGGATGATTGCTCCCCATAGACCTGTACTTACGTGACGTAATGGTTCTTGAATAAATGTAGTAATTAATGTAATTAAGTTAGTTCCCCAAATATTGAATAATAATGTTGATACTAAACCAAATACTGAAACTACTAAAATAACTGGTACTAAAACGTTAAATGATTTTTCAACTGCAGGTGGAACATTGTCTCCTAAATGAATTTTCAATGCTTTAACACGTGTAATTTTTATAAATAATTCTGAAGCTAATAAAGCAACAATAACCCCAGCGAACATTGCTCCTGTACCTAAGTTAGAGAGTGTCAATACTCCAGATACTGAAACAGGATCTTTTGCTCCGTTTGCTACAACTTGAACGGCATTTGGCATCATTGCAATTAATGAAACTGCTGAAATCATAGCTGCTGCTAAAGGATTTTCATAATCACGGTTTTGCGCTAAATAATAACCAACCATTACTGCAATTAAAAGACTTGAAATATTCAATGTTCCATTTGCTACAGTTATTCCCCAATATTGAACATTTGATAATGTAGCTGGATCTGAAATAATCCATTTGAATACTGTATTATTTAGTAATACGACTAACCCTGCTAGGATGTATAGTGGCATTACTGTTGCAAATGCATCTCTTAATGTTTTTAGATGAATTTGGTTTCCTAGTTTCCCAGCAAACACTACAAATTTATCCACAAATTTTGAATTTTCCATGTTTATTCCTCCATTAGAAATATTTATTTATGTCAATTTTAAATCCATTTTTATTACTTACTTCTTTGTACCAATATCCCGATTTTTTAATCGTTCTTTTTTGTGTTGCTAAATCTACCGAAATAAATCCATAACGATTTTTGTAGGCATTATTCCAAGACCAACAATCAAAAGCTGTCCAAGTATGATAACCAAAACAGTTACTTCCTTCTTCTATCGCTTTATGCAACCATAATAAATGTTCTTCATAAAACTCAATACGGTAGTCATCTTGAATCATTCCGTGTTCATCAATAAACCGCTCTTCACCTTCAACACCCATACCATTTTCACTAATAAACCATGGAATATTGTGGTAATTATCTTGAATATTTTTAGCAATATCATAGATGGCTTTAGGATAAATTTCCCATCCTCGATAAGGATTTACTCTTCGTTCTTTCCACTCATAATCTGAGAAATATTTATCCGGCATCCATTTACCACCAAAGTTCTCAGAAGATTCAGGAGCTTGAACTCTTTTTGGATGATAGTAATTCACTCCTAGAAAATCAACCGTATTCTCTTTTAAAATATTGAGTTCATCTTCTGTATGTTCCCAAAGTACTCCATCCTGTTCTAATATTTCTACTAAACTTTCTGGAAATACTCCATTCACAGCTGGTTCTAAAAATGAACGATTGAAAAAGTCATCGGCAAAATGACCTGCAGCAACATCTCCTTTTGATGAACTTCTTGGGTAAGCAGGCGTTAAATTTAAAATAATACCAATTTTTCCCTTTAAATTTAAGCTACGATATAATTGAATTACTTTCGCACTAGCTAAATTTAAATTATAAATAATTTGCACTGCTTCTTTTCCACAATATTTTTTATTTGGATAATGAAACGCGTATAAATATCCTGCTTCTGGGATTACCATCGGTTCATTAAAAGTAGTCCAATACTCTACTATATCTCCGAATCTTTCAAAACAAGTTTGAGCAAATTTTACAAACAAATCGACGACATACTTACTTTCCCAGCCACCGTATTTTTTCAACAAATCAATTGGCATATCAAAGTGGTGTAAGTTGAGCACTAAAGTAATCCCATGCTTCTTAGCTTCTTGGATAACATTACGATAAAACTCTACTGCTCTTTCATCTGCTTCTCCAGTTTCAAAATCTTTGATTAATCGGCTCCATTGAATTGAAGTTCTAAAAGAATTAAATCCTATTTGCGCCATTCTCTCAAAATCTTCTTGGTAGTGATGATAAAAGTCACTCGCTACATCTGGACCAACTTGATTAAAAAATACTTCTGGCGATTTTCTATACCAATAATCCATTACATTTTCATGAATTTTATCTGTACTACCTTCAGTTTGAGGTCCACTTGTAGCTGCTCCCCACCAAAATTTTTCTGGAAATACAATATTTTTATCCATATTTATCCTCCTTCCTTAAATATTTACACCATTAGTATATCACTTTATTTTTGTTTGTCTAGACATATTTATTAAATATCATAGTCAAAACCTTTTATTTGTTGCTTGTTGTGTATCTGTTTGTTATAATTTTCTTATTAAAAATGAAGGAAAATAAACATGAGTACAAAATATTTAAAAATATATCAACAACTACGTGAAGAGATATTACATCAAGATACTCCTTCTAATACGCAATTGCCGGATGAAATTTCATTAACAAAAAAATTTGATTGTAGTCGTATGACTGTAAAAAAAGCTCTAGATATGTTAGTGGATGAAGGATTAATTTATCGCAAACGTGGGCAGGGCACTTTTATCATGCCTCAAGTAGAACAAAAACATAAAATTATTGTCCCAGAAAGAGACATTCAAGGCTTAACAAAAATTTCTAAACAATCACATTCACAAGTGCGTTCAGATATTATACATTTTAAATTAGAGTTCGCTTCAAAAAGCATTGCTGAAAAATTACAAATTCCCGAATCTTCTCCTATATACAATATATTTCGATTAAGAATTATCGATGACAAACCATATGTTTTAGAGCAAACTTATATGAGTACTAATTTGATAAGTGGTATTACTGAAGAAATTCTTCATCGCTCTATCTATTCTTATATCGAAAATACTTTAAAACTACGAATTGCTAGTGCTATGAAAATTTTACGAGCGTCCATTAGTACGGAAACAGATCAAAAATATTTACACTTATCTCCTACTGAACCTATTTTTGAAGTGGAACAAATCGCCTATTTAGATAATGGAACACCATTTGAGTATTCTATCTCAAGACATAGATACGATTTATTTGAATTTAGTTCATATGGATTAAAAAAATCATAAAGGAGCCGTCAACATGCAACCTATCTTTTTAAAGCCAGTCCTACAAGAAAAAATTTGGGGCGGTAAAAAATTACAAACAGAATTTAACTTAACATTGCCAAGTGATAAAGTTGGTGAATCTTGGTCGATTAGCGCTCATCCAAATGGACAATCCACTGTTATTTCCCCTGCTGAATTTCAAGGGATGACATTAGCAAAACTATATGAAAAGCATGCGGAATTATTTCATCAACAAACATTGCCAACTTTCCCTCTATTAATTAAAATTTTAGATGCAAGTGATGATTTATCTATTCAAGTACACCCAGATAATGCTTATGGATTAGAACATGAACACGAGTTAGGGAAAAATGAATGTTGGTATGTCATTTCTGCTGAACCAGGTGCAAAAATTATTTACGGACATACCGCTCAAACAAAAGAAGAATTTGTTACATTAATCCAAGAAGAAAAATGGAGTGAATTATTTACAGAAGTTCCTGTCAAAGCAGGAGATTTCTTCAATGTTCCAAGTGGAACCATTCACGCTATCGGAAAAGGGATTGTCATTTTAGAAACACAACAAAACTCTGATACTACTTACCGTGTTTATGATTACGATCGAAAAGATGATGCAGGAAATCCTCGTCCATTACATATTCCACAAACGATTGATGTCACTACAATTCCACATCAATTACCAAGTTTTAAACAAACAATTGAAAAAACGGATGTTGCAACGATTACTCATTTCATTACAAATCACTATTTCTCTGTTTGGAAGTGGGAAATTAATGGTACTTACTCTACAACACTAGATGACAACTACTACTTAGCAACTGTTATTGAAGGTGAAGGAATAGTAGAAGTAAATGGCGAATCATTCGCTCTTAAAAAAGCAGATTCCTTTATTTTACCAACACCGATTCATGATGTAACTGTAAAAGGAAATCTAACATTAATCGTTTCTCGTTCAGAAGAATAAGACAAAACAAAAGAGTGAAATCAACTTACATCGATTTCACTCTTTTTTTAATTTACCCTAACAAATACAAAATCACTGCAATAATGGTACTTGTCAAACCTACCAATGCTTCGTAAGGAATTAATTTCATACGATCTTCAATACTCATAAAGACTGAACCACCTGTAGCGTGGAAGAACGAGCCATGAGGAAGAGAATCCAACACTGTTGCCCCAGCATGAATCATTGCCGCTGCTGCCACTGCAGGAACTCCTGAAGAAACTAAAGGAGCTGCAAAAGTTTGAGAAGCAATCGTAGAACCAGCTGTTGTAGAAGCTGTAGCTGCTCCCATTAAAATACCTGATAATGGTGCTAAAACAAAGGATGGCATATTCAAAGCTTCCAACACATGAATCATATCCACTTGTAGAGAAGAAGCTTTAATAATTCCTGCAATCGTTCCTGTACCAATTAATAAAATCGATACACCGATTACTTTGCTCAATCCAAATTCTGTATATTCTACAGTATGTTTTAAATGACCTGTTACTAAAATCGTGACTAAACCGCCAATTGGTAATGCAATTAAAGGATCCACGCTTACTCCGACTAATGAACGTAAAGCTAATAACGCAATTACTACAACCGGTCCAAGAATCGCTTGGAAAAATGGCACAGAAGTGTGATGTTCTGCTTCTTCTTCCATATTGCCAAAAGCATGATCAACTTTCTTTGCTAGAAATCCTGCTAATAAAATACTAACAACTAATGCCACCAATGCTGGAATAATATTTTTAGCCATTAATGCTGTTAAATCTAATTGAAACGCCTCTGAAGCCGCAATCGTATTTGGATTTGGTGAAATAATATTTCCTGCTTTTCCTCCACCAATCATCGCTAATAAAATACCTGCTTTTGATAAATCCGCTTTTTTGGCAATCGCAATGGCAATCGGTGCTACTGTAATAACCGCAATATCAATAAATACTCCCACTGCACAAATAATCATTGTAGCAATCGCAATCGCTGCAATAGCTCTTTTCTCCCCTAACTTCTTCACAATTGTTTCGGCAATCGTTTCAGCAGAACCTGTTTTAATTAAAGCTCCTGCTAAAATTCCTGAAGTCATAATTCTTAATACAGGAGACATCATTCCTTGTGCTCCTGTTACCATCGCACTAACGGAACCTGCTAACCCTGCTCCGCCAATCACTCCCCCTACTAAAGCTCCTAAAATTAAACTATAAGCTGGATGAACTTTTTTAATAATCAGTATGATTGCAAGAATCAATCCAACTAAAGCTCCTAATGTACTAATTTGACTAACCATTTTATTTTCCTTCTTTCATCATTTCTACTACTCTAAAAACTTGTTCCACTGTATCCACCATATTTTGATGAGCGACTTCTTTATTCATTGCTTCTTTGAGCGTTACAACACCTCTTAAAATTGGGAAAAATGCATCAATTCCATGTTGATTACATTCTTTTGCATCTGGTGTAACAGCTCCTGCAAAAGCTAACACTTTCTTTTGATGCTTTTTAGCTAAGGCTGCTACTCCTATTGGAGCTTTTCCTAATGCCGTTTGTCCATCAAGTCTTCCCTCACCTGTTACAACAAAATCAGCAGTTGTTATTAATTCTTCTAATTTTGTTTCTGTTAATACAATTTGAATACCTGATTCTAACGTTGCATTAGTGTAGGTTAAAAATGCAAATCCCATACCGCCTGCCGCCCCAGTTCCGGGATAAAATCGATCCGCATGAGAATTAATGTTCTTAGACAATTCAGCATAGTGTAATAATAATTGATCCAATTCTTGAACCATTTCAGGAGTTGCTCCTTTTTGTGGACCAAAAATAGCACTGGAACCATTTTCACCACATAATGGATTCGTTACATCACAAGCTACTTTGAAGGTACATTCTTTTAATGTTGGATGTACATTGCTCTCTTCAATACTCGCTAATTCTCTGAGTCCATTTCCTCCATAAGAAATAGCCTTTCCTTCTCGTGTTACGAAATCATATCCTAATGCTTGTAACATCCCAACTCCACCATCATTTGTCGCACTTCCACCAATTCCAACAATAAAATGTCGACAACCTCTTTCGATTGCATCTAGAATTAACTCACCAACTCCATAAGTAGTCGTATTCATTGGATTACGGCTTTCTTCAGGAACTAATGTAATTCCTGCTGCAGCCGACATTTCAATAATGGCTGTTTTACTCAAATCATCCTTCGATTCAATAATTCCGTAGACTGCTTCTACTTTTTCTCCTAATGGTCCTGTTACTTCTTTAGTAACAAAGACTCCTCCCATTCCTTCAACTAATGCTTCAACAGTTCCTTCCCCACCATCTGCTAATGGACGAACCGCTACCTCCGCATGTTGATAAACTCGTTTCACGCCTTCTGCTATCGCTTGCCCAGCTTCCATAGACGATAAACTTCCTTTGAACGAGTCAATGGCAACAACGACTTTCATCTTTAAGCCTCCCTTTTCATAGATTAATACACCATTTTAGCAAACGTTTACAATTTTTCATAGTATTTTTAGAACATTTCTTAAAATTTCTTTTAATAAACAAAAGAAGGATGAGAGCTCTCATCCTTCATCAAATTATATTTCATTATTTGTTTGCTAATAAGTCACGGATTTCACGTAAGTAATCTTCAGCTTTTGGTTCTGGAGCTACTTCTTTAGCAGTTTCTTCTTGTCCACGTTTCGCCAAGTCTTGAACAGCGTTCATTCCTTTAACAACCATGAAAAGAACAAAACCTACAATGACAAAGTTAATAACTGCTGCTGCAAAAGCACCTACACCAAGTGTAGCCGAACCGATTTGAACTGATACACCAGCGATTGAATCTGCTTTAAATACCATTGCAATAACTGGTTCGAAAATATCTTTTACTAATGAATCAACGATAGCTTTGAAAGCTGCCCCGATGATTACTGCAACTGCTAAATCAACAACATTCCCACGCATTAAAAACTCTTTAAATTCTTTTAACATTATAATTCCTCCTATATTTAAAATATTAACTTTAAGTATAGTACAAGAATTTTTCAAAAAATTCAACAAATATGATTTCTGTTATATTAGTTTTTGGATATAATTTTCTGGAGTATAAGAATCCACGTTAAATAAAGGTGTATCACCAAGTGACAACTGTGCTAATAATGCTCCAATCCATACTCCTGAAGTTAAGCCTGAAGAACCTAAACCGCTAGCGACAAATAGTGTTTCTTCACCAGGAACACTCCCAAAAAATGGTAAGAAATCAGAAGTATACGCTCTTGTTCCAATTCGACTACCAAGCCATTTCGCTTCTTTTAACGGTGGGAATACTTCACACGCTTCTTCATACATTTTTTGTTGTAGAGCTTGGCTATCTCTTAAATCAAACCCTTGGTCATTCTCATGTGTTGCACCCACAATGATTTTACCATCTGCAAATGGTAAAATATCAATTTCTCCGTGTAACATACAAACAGGCCATTTCTCTGTTTCTTCAGTTGTTTCTAATTCTAATTCAATTAATTGTCCCTTTTGTGGGCGAACGTCTACATAATACCCTAGTGGTTCAATTAACTCTTTCACCCACGCTCCACTTGATACGATAATTTTGTCGAACGATTCTAATCCGTTATTGGTCTTAACGACTACTTTTCCTTCTTCATCTCGTACTAAGTTCACTTTTTCTTGTTGAACATTAGCCCCATTTTGTTGTGCTAAATACAATTGCTGTTCAACTAAAAGTTTCCCATCAACTCTTCCTCCACCAGAACAATGAATGGCTCCATGAGTTCCATTCCATCCAGGAACATAAGAGGAAATATTTTCCGCTTCAATTTTTGTTAAAGTCCCAATTCTCTCTTCTTCTTCTCTTCTTTCAGCAGCAATTTTTTCTAACTTTTCTAGTAATTCCGGAGTCTTTTTAAACACTAGAGCTCCTACTTGCTCATACGGTAATTGAGTCACACCATCTGCTTGTAATTCAGCCATCAATTCTGGATAATAAGAAGCTCCTCTTGCAGTCAATCGATACCATTCTTTATTTCTTCTTTGAGACAACCATGGGCAAATAATTCCTGCTGCAGCTTTCGTAGCTTGCCCAACTCCATCATCATAGACGACTAATTCTACTTCTTTATTTTTTGACAATTGATATGCAGCCGTTGCTCCCACAATTCCTGCTCCGATAATTGCAATTTTCATCCTAACTCCTCCTTAATCTTTTCGATTCCATTGATGTTCTTGTTCAAAAATTTCTGCAATTTGTAATAATAAATCTTCTCGCCCTTTTGCAGCCATTACTTGCACTCCAACGGGCAATCCTTCTTGTGTACAATAAATTGGAAGGCTAATCGCTGGTTGTCCAGTAATATTGGCCAATTGAGTAAATGGAGTTAACTCCAATGTTTTTTCAAACATTTTCCAAATAATTTCTTGCTGTTCATTTACTGAATACTGTTCGATGGATTCTAGTGCTACTCGAATGGATTCTTTCATTGGATACTGATCATGTTTTGGAGCGACATCATTCACACATGGAGTTATAATCACATCATAGTCCTCATGGCACTCTTGCATTTGTTTTGTCCAATAATCCCACTGGTGCAATGCTGCACTATAATCTTTCGCTAAAATCTGTTGCCCCGATTGATAAATTCCCCATGTCATTAGTTCCATATCTTCTTTTGTAAGTGGACGTTTTACCATTTTTTCAATTCCATCCATCATTGTAGCTGTTTCCACACTATTCATTATATAGTAATTTTTCATCACTTCGATGCCATCAACTGGCCATTGAATTTTTTCAATAGAATATCCTTTTTCTTGTAAAAATCTTACTGCTCGATTCAAAGCTTTTTTTGCGGAATCTTCGACCTTATTTCCAATCGGTGAATCTTCTATGACGGCAATTTTTAGTGGTCGATCAATGGAAGTATAAAGTTGCTGTTTCGATAATTTTGGTAGTATAAACGGACTTTCCATTTGTTCCACTTGTAGCACTTCTAATAATCTTCTTGTATCACGAACGGTTTTTGTTAATGCAAAATTTACTGATGCTCCTTGCCAGCCACGATAGCCATTTGGACCCACAGGAATTCTCCCACGACTTGGTTTTAACCCAATTAATCCTGTAAAACTAGCTGGAATCCGAATCGATCCTCCACCATCACTTGCCATCGCAAGAGGAACCATTCCACTCGCCACTGCACTTGCAGCGCCACCACTCGATCCCCCTGCATTACGACTGAGGTCATAAGGATTTGAAGTGACTCCCCACAAACTTGGTTCTGTCATATTTTTAAATCCAAATTCAGGTGTATTTGTTCGCCCAATAATGACAAATCCTGCTTCTTCTAATTTAGTGACTAATGTATCTTGATGTGTTTGAAGGATATTTTTGAATAAACGTGAACCAGCCGTAGAAGGTTCACCCTTTTGACATTGTCCTAAATCTTTCAACAATAAAGGAACACCTGCAAATGGCTTATCACTAAAATTGCGTAACTGAGCTTCTCTTAACGCTCTTTCTTCTTGCAAATGCACGACTGCATTTAAAGTTGGATTCAATTGTTTTACTTTAAACAACGCATCTTGAACTAATTCAACAGAAGAAACTTCCCCATTTCTAACTGCTTGTGCCATTGCTGTTGCATCTTTAAACTCTTGCATGTTTATTCCTCTCCTTCCATTCACTCTACTTTATTGTACACAGCTATTTTCTATTCGTAAACCTCATAATCATGGTATTTTAAGATAACTTTTGAAAAATAAACGACACATTTTGTTATACTAATTTCAAACTAGGAAAAAAGGAGTTCTATTTATGAAAAAATCTCATTTGCTAGTAGGGCTTGGAATCTCTATTAGCCTACTAACCGCTTGCCAAAACTCAAGTTCTGGTTCTGGCTCTAACTCTACTACCACAGAAGCAGAAACAACTACTCAAACAACCGTTGCACCAAAACCTGTGACGGATTATACATTGTATAATTCAGTTCTTAAGGATTATAAGGAAGTCGTTGAGAATGTTACTAATAATAACGGTCAAAAAAAATTAATTACCAAAAATCAAAATGTTAATTCAACTGCTTATTCCGTAAAAAGAGTTTATGATGCTCCCGGTATTAGCTATACGTTAGAGGATTTTGATAAAAATGGAGTAGATGAATTAGTGATTTCTTGGGACCTACAAGAGAAGATCATACCACTTTAGACATTTATACTATCTCAGATGGAAAGGTCATTCGCCTTACAAATAAAGATAATAAAT
>CALATC010000131.1 GCA_937891475.1 uncultured Granulicatella sp.
GCTTTATCGAGCGCACGAACGAACTTAACTCCAAATTTAGTGTTGTAAGTTTTATCATTGATTTTTAATTGCATTGTTATTTCTCCTTTTTCTAAAAAATACAATAAAAAAGAGAGGCGTTAACCTCTCTTAATTTCTAACCTAGACCAGGTCCTGCAGCTACTGGACTAGCTGGGCTAGCTGTTCCTTTTGTAGTGTCTGCGAATTCATATTGAACCACTTCCGCTTGACTAGTGTTAAGTGTTGCATAACCTTTAACACCAGTTCCGTTAACAGCAAATTCAAGTTCTAACTCGATTAAATCTTCTGCGTTTTTAGTTTTCTTGAATGATGTCAAGTAACCTTGATAATACACAGCCTCGAATTTGTTACCTTGTTTTTTAGCGTTTTTCTCGATTTCCCAAACTTCAACAAGTTCACCTTTGTCCATAGCTGTTTCTAGCTTAGCGACAAGTTCATCGTCTTCCGCCATGATTGTTGTCGCAGTAATTGAAACCTCAATACCGCCGACAGATTGTAAAACACCGTCTTTAGTTTTTACCGAGTTTGTGTCACGGCTTTTCTCTGTTGAGTGTTCAGTTTGGAATGCTAGTTTAGCACCGTCTGCTTTGCTCGCTTCACTTAATAAGCGAAATAATAAAATACTATCAATACCTTTTTTTGCAACTGGCATTTATTTAACCTCTTTTCTATAAAATTGTAAATACTAAACGAACACGACCACGTTTTAGCGGTTCGACTGTCGTGTTGTCATCGAAAATCGATATTGTAGATTGCGAGATATTCAACGCTAGATGATAACCATCCGCCTCGCTAATCTTCATCGATTCTGCTAGGATACTCGAACACATATCCGATACTTGTTTTCGTTTTTTACGGGTACTCCACACCGATAAGACCAGTTCGACTGTACCTTTTACGTCCGTTTTATTTGGTACGAGTATAGAGGTCGTGTCCTCCAACTCCACGAACGGATAAGGCACATTGTCGTCTGGCTTATAGTCGTATGTCTTATACCCTAAAAACTGGCAACGTTTAAACACGCTGTCAAAAACTGCTTGCTCTCTTGATTTCATTTAACCAACCTCTCCAAATCGTCTTTAAATAGTTTTTTCTGTTCGTCAAAAGCTGGTTTGATAAACGGTTGTGCGCTCATTTTGCGAGTACCTAACTCAACATAAGCAGCGTAACTAGTGCCTGGTGCAACTTTATATTTAAATCTACCGGCCTTGCTACTATTGACAGAAATGGAACGCTTAGTCGCCCCTGTTGGCTTGACAAAATGTTTATTTTTGCCTCGACCCTCATAGTGCCCTCTGAACTTGGAAGCGTTGTTTACTGCTTTTTTCTGCATTTCAGTACCGTGTTTCTCAACGATGCGCTCAACCTCTTCCATTTTAGCGACTCTTTGAAGTTTAGTTTGAAGCTTTTCAAGGCCTTTTAATTCAAATTGTAAGCTACCCAACAGAATTATCCTTTTCTAAATAGAATACTCTTCCAGACTGTTTGTCCGCTCTGCTTTTATAGCGTTCTTTTCGATAAATGAGATAAGTAAATGATACTTTAGGCGCATTTTGGAAATAAACCACTTTTGAACCTCGTTTATACTCTCCGAAAACTGCGACTTGTTTATCAGCGCCTAAGTCCATAACGTGGACTGGGACAATCAATCTTTCGCCTTCATTAGAAGTATATTCGCCCGTTTCTGGATTGTACTCTTCTTGTTGATTAGTGATAATTTCCACTCTTTCGTTATATCTCATAGCATCTTAAACCCCGCATTGAATGTTTTCGAGCAAACTCGCTTAATCACGCTGTCATATTCTTTGAAATCATCGGAATCAAACCTCATAGAGGTGCCTTCGAGGGATTGACTACTCATTCCCTCAGCACCAATTCTGTTAAACCGTTTAATAATGACCTCGGTAATAATATACTCAAGGCCTTCTGGGACATCATCCACGCCTGCGTAAGCTAAAAAATTAGCGGTTGTCAACGTCGCTATTGTTGTTAGTAACTTATCTTGGAGATTGTCTTCAATCCCTAGCAATATTTTTGCTTGAGTGATATTTTCCATGCTATCCCTCCAATACTGCGACAAGTTCCTCTTTGCTTAATGTTGAATAACCTTCGATATTACGTTCTTTTGCGATATCTCTTAACTCTTTAACTGTTAAGTCGTTATAATTAACAACTTCCGTTTCATTAACAACTTCCGTTTCATTAACAACTTCCGTTTCAACAGGCTTTTGTGGGTAATGTCGTCGTAACAACATTCCCATTAAGCACCTCCGAATTTTACAACTTTTGTTGGATCGTATAAGTAAACACCGTAATGCTCATCGCCAGTAATAACAGTTGTTTTCTTTAAAATGTCACGGTCTGTTTCGATAGCCACGTCACGTTTTAAGTTAATAACGAACGCACCATATTTAGCAACATCGTCTGTATCTGTTTCAACTGGAGAAACTTTAACAAGGAAACCTTTTCCTTTAGTAACTTTCTTAGAGCGTACGATTTGAACACCGTGCGTTTCACCAAAAGTTCCAGAAACAACGGTATTTGCACCGATTTCTGAACCACGTAACCACTCTTTTACTGTGTTACTGCGTAATGCGATCGCATCTTCTGGATTGATAACTGCAACATAATGTGCATCTTCTTCATCTGAGAATACTGCTAAGGCTTTATCAAGTGCATCTCCTGTTGTAGGTGCATCATCGACATATTGAGTAGCTTTTGCAGCCTCAGTAGCTAAGTCGTTGTCCACTTTGTTTGCGATAGCTAAAGCGATTTGGTGTGCTGCTTGCCCTAATGGGTCGCCTAAACCAGATAATAAAGCCTCGTCTGTTAACTCGATACCTTTACCAGCTTTTTTAATTGTCATTGTAGATTTGTCAGTCGTTAATTGGTCTGGAGTGATTGCTTCACCCTCAGCGATGTCTTTAGCATCTCCACTATCAGTGGATATTCGTTATAGGTCGTTAATCTATAACCGTTCTCTTATGAACTGCTGTACGTTTCCGTACAGATTAGACTATATCATCATCTCTAAAAATAGAGAGCTCCGCTTTTCCACCCACTTGGGTGTACTCTACTCCATTCAAAAAGAGCCTAGCGATACGCTAAGCTCTTTCTGTGTTTCGATAGTCGTTGAGGTTTTTAATAAAAGCATCAAGTTCTCTTTCTGCCTTGTCATTCCTAATCCACCAATAAGGTATTCTTAAAAGTGGTATTTTTTTGTTTTTACAGTAATTATTTTTTATTTCGTCATTCTCTTTGACATAGGAAAAATTATCGTGTCCCCAATGATTGCTACTGTTTTTAAAATGTTGTGTGCCGTCAAATTCGATTAGCGCTATTTTACCGTTTATAAAAATAGCAAAATCGAAAGGTAACGGGTAAATTCTTCTGCAATCATCAAAGCTATATTGTGGTTTGTATTCAATACCGGCTTTATCAAGATAAGATTTTACAAAACGTTCTCCTTTTGATTTTATACAATTCGGGCATCGTTCAGAGCGTAGTAAATCTTTTGGGAGGGTTTCCCAAGTATAACCACACTCTAAATGTGTGACTGAAATTTTATCAAGGCTAGTGGTATATCCGTCGTTTATGCGATACTTCCCTGGATATTTCTTTTCAATAAGCTCTTCAAATTCTTTTGAAGTCCTATGTCCGGAACATTTTGGGCATCCGCTACCTTTTAGGATATTTCCTATTCTCGCTTCGTAAATATGCCCACAAGATTTATTTTTAACCGTTATCTTGTTTCTAAAGCCTTTGTACTCACTCAAAACTTCGTAACCGAGTTCTTTGATTTGCTTAACATTCTTGTTCTTTACGCGGTCTATTTTTGCTTTGCTAATAGTTTTGCCTTTACAAAGACCGCATCCTCCACCCCCAAGAAGTTTAGCAGGGCTTATAAAACATTCGTGTCCACAATCAAACTTAACTTTGATTTTTTCGTGGTAGCTTTTATATTCTTCTATTGGAACTACATTGATATTTTTGTCTTTTAATTCTTGTAAAAATTCTTTGTTTGTTTTCTTTCTTGTCATAGTACCATTATATCATAAAATCATAATTTTGACAATGTATGTTAATTTAGGAATAGTAAAAAACCTGCTGATTGTCCAATCTTAAACATTTTTACACTTTGGTAGTTTAAGCTCTAAGGAGTTTCCAGCATTTAACGGAGTTTTTTTCTGTCAATCGCTTGACAGGGGTGCATAGTGTTTACACCCATTTTGGTACTGTAACTGTATTTCCTGGTTGTCCTACTAACTCACGCTCAACGTAAGCAAGTGGTGTGAATTTAATCATTTTTGGTAACTTAGCCGAAACCATGTCAGCTAAAACCTCTGGGTTCACTAATTGTGCAATTTTAGTTTGTGTCATTTATTTATCATCCTTTCAATTTACGATATAATTCTGGGTTATTTTGTAGTAATTCATTTCTACTTTGATACCCCATTTTGTTGAATTGTTCCTTGGTAATCTCGCCTGCGGTAGTGTCTTCCATTTTCTTAGGCGTTTTACCTTTTAATTTTTCGCCAACTTTCTTGTCAGCTAGTTCATTCACTAAAGCTACAAAGCTCTCTACAGCCTCCTGCGTTCTTTCTGCGGTGTCTTTAACGATAAGCCCTAGGATTTTATCGTCTGCAATAATACCGCCCTCAGAAAGCATTTTTGAGGCTTCTCGCTCAAGTCCGCTTCGATTGATTTTTGCCTCAAGCTCTGCAATGTATGCTCGTTGTTTTTCTTGTTCATACTCTGCTTTTTGAGTTTCGTTCATCGCACGTAACTTTTCAGCCTCGTCAAGTTTTTCCTGCATTCGTTTGTCGAATGATTTTTCTTGCTTAGCCAAGCGTTTTTTGATTAGTTCATCAACTTCGCTTTGCGTGAATGTTTTTTGTGCACCTTCAACCTCTGCTGGATTGTCGACATTATCCAATTCAGTTTCCAATACATCGTTTTTTTCTTCTTCTGCCATTTAGGCTACCTCCTTTTTAAGTCCAGAGTGGACTATTATCCTTGGCTTTTAATGTCATCAAAGTTTGGACAATTTCAATCACTTTTTTTACACATTTTTTAAATCTATCAAAAAATGTGGAACCGTCGTGCACCGACAGTTAGGATGAAATGGTGGTGCGTTTAACGCTGGGACCATTTCTGATACTTTGAAGATTCTACCATTAAACGGTTGGCAAATCTGACACGCTTTTAATTCGGTCATGACTTCGTACCATTCAACACCATTAGAATCGTAGTTGGCCTTTTGTGCCTCTGAATATACCCTTGCTGATTCTGTCACTGCTAACCGTCTAGCGTATCCATAGGAAACATCAAACTCTTTTTTAAGACTGTTAATCAGAACGTTTGTGCCTTTACCTCTCAAAACGGTATCAGCAACGCCTTTCTTAACAATGTTTCTCAATTCGTTCTGTCTTTCCCAAACCCTAGACGACCACGTTGCGTCTTCGAAATTGGCGTAAACGATAGAGTCAGCAGACACTTTTGAAGATTCAAAACTTCCGAGTGTCATATTCAAAACACCAGCACTAAACAGATTTTCACGTCTGATTGATTCAATCAAGTGCTTATCAATGATTTCAAACTCACTCAAAGCTAAATCATACTGATGAAGCTTGATATTCGCTTGCAACACTTCAAGACGACTTGTTTTCATCTTCAAGTTATACAATCTCATCAAGTCATTTTCTGCTTTTGTGAAATCCTCGCTAGTTACTTTCTGGCCACGTTTTCTCAAACGATTAGCGCGCTCGACTAACTGCTTAGCTTTAAACTCAACATTCACCATATCAAGCTTATCTGCTCGTTGTTTAGCTTGTAATTTCGTTATCCCTTCGCTATCAGCATACTTTTGCCAAAAGCTATCGATTTCTTTTTGAATGTTGTTAGCGTGTTGTTGATAGACACCGTGCAGTTGATAAGCTACTCTCTTATCTGCTAGTTCCCTAGCCTTTTCTTCAGCACGATACCTATCTTCCCAATACTTATTGTCCAACATCTGCTATAACTTTCTGACTTTCGTCCATTTCAGCGTCCGAGTAGATTTTTTGTTTTTCTAGACGTGTTTCAAGGTCGCCCATAGCTTCCTCTTCACGTTCCATTCTTTCAATCTCTTTTTGTGGGTCGTCTACAATAGATAAAACAGACAACTTCGTTTCCTCTGATACTTGTCCAGATAATTGTCCAACGATTTGAGCCTCTTCAAGAATGTTTCTAGGAACATTTCTAGTAAACGTATAAGTCAATCCTGTCCATGCGTCCTCGTATACTGTAGTTAATGGAACGCTAAAAACGATTCTATACAATCTGTTAAATACGGATTGTAGTTTTCTATCTTTCATCCGAGCAAGATTATCCATAGCCTGTAATTTGAAAGCTAAAGCCGTACCAGACGAGTTACCGAACTCAGACTCAGACATATTGGCTACCATTGAGATAGCGAAAATAGACTCTTTCAATAAACTAATTAAATTCTCTTGCGTTGTATCTGAACTTGGTTTCTCAAGGAAAGCAACTTCTGGCAAAGCACCGTCGCCATTCTTCCATAGATTGAAAATTCTATTTTCTCTAATCTGACTAGCGTCTTCTTCCTGTAGCTCTACTCCTAGAACTTTCAAATAAGCGTCCGCAAAGTAGTCTACATCGTTCGCTTTTTCGCTTGCTGCTTTATTTAAAGCATTAATCAATGTTTTCACACTCTCGAAAATACATTGTCGCTCTTCATTTTCAATCAATTCAACTACTGGGATTGAGTTGTAAATGTGTTGAGTGCGTTCACCGAACCTTACCGCCCCACCAGTTGTAAATGTAGCATCAATCAATTCGTCGTTTGTGATAACCTGTCCGACTCCTGTTTGATTGTTTTCATTAAACGTATATCTCACGGCAAATAATGGTCTTTCCTCAATACTGTTATCATGGACGATAAACATATTAATCGGACTATTGTATGTCGCTCTAGTTCGCTTATATTCATCTTGATACACATAAATAAAAGCATGTCCGAACACGCTTGACATTTTCGCAAGCTCGAACTCTGAATCTTCCATGTCGTTGATTTTACGAAAATCTGCGACAAACTCGTTCACGTTCTCGTCCTCATGTTTGATTTTAACTGGAACACCAATT
>CALATC010000132.1 GCA_937891475.1 uncultured Granulicatella sp.
TCCCTTATTTCCCCAATCTTTTCTCAGACTAAATTCAACTGATTTCTAAACTAGAATTTAGATTGAGAATTTACCATTTTTTTCAAAAAATGCTAAAGTTTACTCAAAAAAATAGTTATTCAGTATCGTTTATGGTAGAATTATTGCGTATGACAATCAAGGAGTATTCTTTTTAGCGTGCTTACTTTAGAAATATAAGAAGGTGAGTTTTTCGTCTGTTTATATTTCTAAAAGTAGGTTTAAAAGATACTCTTAAAAAGAAGAAAAGGAGAATCGATATGTCAGAAAAAAAAGTATATAGCTATGAATGGGGCGGAAGACTGTTACAAGTTGAAATCGGCCAATTAGCAAAACAAGCAAATGGTGCTGTCTTAGTTCGTTATGGAGATACAGTTGTATTAACAGCAGCCGTTGGTACAAAACAAGCAAAGGATACAGATTTCTTCCCATTAACAGTGAACTATGAAGAAAAAATGTATGCAGCAGGTAAAATTCCTGGAGGATTTATTAAACGTGAAGGACGTCCAAGTGAACATGCGACATTAACAGCTCGTTTAATTGACCGTCCAATTCGTCCAATGTTTGCAGAAGGTTTCCGTAATGAAGTTCAAATTACAAATACTGTAATGTCTGTAGATCCAAACTGTCCACCAGAAATGGCAGCAATGTTTGGTTCAAGTTTAGCATTATGTATTTCAGATATTCCATTTGATGGTCCAATTGCTGGGGTAGATGTTGGTCGTGTTAACGGAGAATACGTGATCAACCCTACAACTGAACAAGCTGAATTATCAGATATCGAATTATCTGTAGCGGGTACTGCAACTGCGATTAACATGGTAGAAAGCTCTGCTAAAGAAGTGAGCGAAGAAGATATGTTAGGAGCATTATTATTCGGTCACGAAGAAATAAAAAAATTAGTAGCTTTCCAACAACAAATTGTCCAAGAAATTGGAAAAGAAAAAATGGAAGTAACATTGCTATCATTTGATCCAGAAATCGAAAAACAAGTGAAAGACTTATTCAGTCAAGCAATGATTAATGCAATCCAAACAGAAGAAAAATTAGCTCGTGAAGAAAATATTGAAAAAGTTAAAGAAACTGCCTTAGAACATTTTGAAGCTGTTTTAGAAGACAATGATGAAAAAGCAGGCTTATTAAAACAAGTTTCTCAATTAGTGGATAATCTTGAAAAAGACGAAGTACGTCGTTTAATTACTGAAGAAAAAGTACGTCCTGATGGTCGTAAAATTGATGAAATTCGTCCATTGTCTTCAGAAATTGACTTATTACCACGTGTTCACGGTTCAGGTTTATTTACTCGTGGACAAACTCAAGCATTAACTTCAGCTACATTAGCACCTTTAGGAGAATATCAAGTCATTGATGGTTTAGGAATTGAAGAAGGTAAACGATTCATCCACCACTACAATTTTCCACAATTCTCTGTAGGTTCAGTAGGTCGTGCTGGAAGCCCAGGTCGTCGTGAAATTGGTCACGGTGCTTTAGGGGAACGTGCATTGAAACAAGTCATCCCAACTCCAGAAGATTTCCCTTATACAATTCGTCTTGTATCAGAAGTATTAGAATCAAATGGTTCATCTTCTCAAGCAAGTATTTGTGCGGGAACACTAGCCTTAATGGCAGCAGGTGTACCAATTAAAGCACCTGTAGCGGGTATTGCGATGGGATTAATTTCTGATGGTACAAACTATACAGTATTAACAGATATCCAAGGGTTAGAAGACCACTTAGGAGATATGGACTTTAAAGTTGCTGGTACAACAACTGGTATTACAGCTTTACAAATGGATATTAAAATCCAAGGAATTACGGAACAAATTTTACGTGAAGCATTAACGCAAGCGAAAAAAGCTCGTTTTGAAATTTTAGAAGAATTAACTTCTACAATTGCTGAACCTCGTAAAGAGTTAAGCCCATATGCACCTAAGATTGAAATGATTTCTATTCACCCAGATAAAATTAAAGTTGTTATCGGTCGTGGTGGAGAAACAATCAATAGCATTATTGATGAAACTGGCGTTAAAATTGATATCGATCAAGAAGGTCATGTATCCATCGCTTCAACTGATGCTGCAATGATTCAACGTGCAAAAGAAATTATTGAAGATTTAACACGTGAAATCGAAGTTGGACAAGTTTATGAAGGAACTGTTCGCCGTATTGAAAAATTCGGAGCTTTTGTTGAAATTGCAAAAGGAAAAGATGGATTAGTTCACATCTCTGAATTAGCGCATGAACGTGTGGCGAAAGTAGAAGATGTATTAGCGATTGGAGATAAAGTAAAAGTAAAAGTTACTGAAATTGATGGACAAGGTCGTATCAACTTATCTCGTAAAGCATTAATCGAAAAAGAAGCTTAATCATTCATAAAATGAGGCTAGGAAAACCCTAGCCTCATTTTTTATTTCCAAGAAAAAATATGAAATGTTAGTCAAAAAATCGTAAATATGGTATTCTAGAATAAGAATGTAAACAAGTTGGTAAGACAAAATACAACAAATAAATAAGATGAGGTGAACTATGAGTTCAATTAAAATAATGGCGCTAGGAGGCGTTCGAGAAAACGGTAAGAGTTTATATGCCGTTGAAGTAGATGAAGATATTTTCGTCTTAGATTGTGGATTGGTTTATCCAGAAGACGAATTATTAGGAATCGATGTCGTGATTCCAGATTTTACTTATTTAGAAGAAAACAAAGATCGGATTGCAGGAGTATTTTTAACCCATGGTCATGCGGATGCAGTAGGAGCTCTTCCTTATTTTCTAAAAAATATTCAAGCACCAGTTTTTGGGACAGAATTAACGATTGCTTTAGCAAAATATTATGTAGAGTCTTCTAAACAAGTAAAAGGATTTGATGATTATCATATCGTCACTGAAAATACAGAAATTGATTTTGAATCTGTAACGGTGAAATTTTTCAAAACAACTCATACTATTCCAGATTCAGTAGCGATTGTTTTAAAAACAGCAGACGGAAGTATTGTTTATACTGGAGATTTTAAGTTTGACCAAAGTGCTGCCGTTGGCTATCAAAGTAATTTTGGCCGTATTACGGATATTGGAGAAGAATATGTTTTAGCCTTATTAAGTGATTCTAGTGATGCTGAAAGTTATGAGGAAAATGTTAGTGATCGTAGAATTGAAGCTAGTATTTTAGATACATTTAGAGATGCTACAGGTCGTATTATTGTAGCTTGTGTGGCAAGTAATATTTTACGTATTCAACAAGTCTTTAATGCAGCTTATGAATCAGGGCGCAAGATTTTCTTAACAGGTGCGGAATTAGAAGAAATTGTGAATATCGCATTGAAATTAAATAAATTAACGGTTCCTTCAGAAGATTTATTCGTAACAGCACGTGAATTAAAACGATTGGAAGATGATGAAATCGTTGTGTTAGAAACAGGAAACGTAGGCGAACCAATTAAAGCTTTACAAAAAATGGCACAAGGTCGTCACCGTCAAGTGAATTTACATCAAGGAGATTTAGTCTATATTGCGACAACTCCTTCAACTGCAATGGAAACAGCAATTGCTCGTACGAAAGATATGATTTACCGTGCGGAAGCTGAAGTCGTTGAAATGGCTGATAATGCGAAAGCAAGCGGACATGCGACTCCAAATGATTTAAAACTAATGATGAATTTATTACAACCAACATTCTTCATTCCAGTTCAAGGGGAATATCGTAGTTTATTAGCTCATGCAGAGTTAGCACACGAATTAGGAATTCCATATTCTAATATTTTCATTCCTGGTAAAGGGGATGTTATTGAAATTTCTAATGGAAGAATGACAGCTACTGGACAAGTTCCAGCGGGAAATGTTTTAGTAGATGGAATTGGTGTTGGAGATATCGGTAATATTGTACTAAAAGATCGTAAGATTTTATCAGAAGATGGAATTTTCGTAGTCGTTGTAACGATTTCTAGACGTTTAGGAAAAATTTTATCCGGACCACAAATTGTCTCTCGCGGATTTGTTTATATGAAGACGAGTGAAGAGTTATTACAAGAATCACAAAAAATTGTGACGGATGTTGTGGAAGAAAACTTAGCCAGTGATAATTTTGAATGGCCACGTTTAAAACAAGAAGTACGTGATGGATTAAGTCGCTATTTATTTGAACAAACAAAACGTCGCCCAGTTATTCTTCCAATTATTATGGAAGCTTCACATTATAAAAAAGATTAAGTTGTATCATTGAAAGGGGAACATTCATGGGTTCAAAAGCAGTTAAAATTATGTTAGAAGTGTTGCTAGCTATTGCTGTTGCTAGTGGGCTTTCTTATATTCCAGCAATTGGAGGAAATGTAGTCATTGACTTTGCTATTATTCCTTTAATTTTACTTTCTCTTCGTCATGGAGGAATTTGGGGAGCAATCGCAAGTATTTTATTTGGTCTTCTACATGCTGTCTTACATCCAAGTGGAACAGGATATATTGTTGTTCCATTCCATGATTCTGTAATGGGATATGGATTTGTAGCTTTTGCGGGATTCTTTGCTAGAAATACGGTTCGTACAGCATTTAACGCTCGTATTTCTTCTACAGTATTAAATGTTGTAACAGCTAGCATTATTGCAACATTTGTTAGCTATGGTTTCCATGCGATTGCTAGTGCAATTGGAGCACCAACATTATTTGCAACTGAAAAAGTTGCTTTAGCAAGTGGATTTTTAGGCTTTTCAGCAAACTTTATTGCTACATTAGTCGTAACACTAGTAGTATTAGTAACGTTGATTTATGTAAAACGTGATATTTATATTCCAAAAGGAACAAGATACTTATCTCGAAAAGAAAAATCTCACTTATTAAATGACTAATGAGAGTGGGGAAACAGTTTCTGTTTTCCTGCTTTTTTTCTAAGCAAGAAGGGAAGGAGAGAGGAAATGAATTTATTATCGACAATAGTAACAGGTTTAATATTTATCAATACACTTGGAGCAATTATTACCGTATTTAGAGAACCAAGAGAGATTTCTGCTACATGGGCTTGGTTATTAGTCTTAGTCTTTTTCCCATTTTTAGGGTTTATTATTTATTTCTTTTTTGGAAGAAAAATTAGTAAAGATCGGATTTTTGATTTGAAATCTCAAGATACATTTCGAATTAGAAAAGTAGCCGAAACTCAATTAGAGGAATTAGAACAAGATAATACTTTTTTCGAAGATTTATATTTAAAAGAATTAGCGGTTCTATTTTTAGAAAGTGATGAATCAGTCATTACAAAAGGAAATCAAGTTGAAATTATGACGTCTGGTCAGGAGAAATTTACACAGTTAAAAGAAGATTTGAGAAATGCTAAAGACCATATTCATATCGGCTATTATATTTTTAATGATGATGAATTAGGCTATGAATTATTAGAGATTTTAGTTGAAAAAGCGCAACAAGGAGTCGAAGTTTTAGTGCTATATGATGCATTAGGGGCTCGTTTTACAAAACAAAAATTTTGGAAGAAACTTCACGATGCGGGTGGACGTTCAGAAGCCTTTTTCGGGTATACATTTGGGATTATTAATTTGCGGATGAACTATCGTAATCACCGTAAAATTGTTGTTATTGATGGAAAAATTGGCTATGTGGGTGGCTTTAATATAGGGGACGAATATTTAGGAAAGGGAAAACTGGGCCACTGGAGAGATACACATTTAAGAATTAGAGGGAATGCTGTATTATCTCTTCAAGCTCGTTTCTTTATTGATTGGAATGCGACAGCTTCAGAACGATATCAAAAAACATTTTTACCGCGATATTTTCCTACTTTAGAATGTTTAGGAGATACAGCAATGCAAATCGTTTCAACAGGTCCGGATAATGATTATCAAAAAATAAAAATGGGATTTGTTAAAATGATTTATATGGCGAAAAAATCGGTTGATATTCAAACTCCTTATTTTATTCCAGATGAGAGTGTTCTGGAAGCTTTGCAAGTGGCTGCTCTTTCAGGGGTAAAAGTACGGATTATGGTTCCATGCAAACCGGATCATCCATTTGTTTATCGTGCAACAGAATATTATTGTCGGAATTTAATAAAAGACGGTGTAGAAATCTATTTATACGAAGAAGGTTTCTTGCATGCGAAAACAATGGTCGTAGATGGCGTTGCTTCTACAGTTGGAACCTCTAATTTTGATATGCGAAGTTTCCGATTGAATTTTGAAATTAATGCGTTTATTTATGATGAGGAAATTTCATGTAAGCTACAAGATATTTTTGAGAAAGATATTGAGAACTGTTTATTAGCAGATGAAGCGTATTTTAAAAAGCAATCTCCATGGAAAAAATTAAAACAAAAATTCTCCAGACTGCTTTCTCCGATACTATAATTTTTATATAAGACTTTATTACTAAGAAAAAAGACTTCTCATTGTAGTGCAGGAAAATTTGAGACCTAGGCTCAAATTTTAGCCATGAGACCGAAGGGATGCTGGCGTCCTAATACTACAATATCAGAAGTCTTATTTTTTATACCTGTATTGCTGAAACAACTTGTTCTAAGTTTAAGATCATTGTTAGATCTTCGCTTAGAAAAACAAAATGATTGTTTGGTTGAATACAGCTTTTAATAATACCTTTTTTAGTAAATTGTTGTAATTCACCTTTCGAATTATATTGTTCAAATAAAAGAGTAATTTCTTTTTTGAAATAGTAACTATTATGAATCGTCTCAACAACATCAATTAATGGCATTACAGGTGTAAATGAAGTTGATTCTGTTGGAAATTGTAAACTATTTAATAATGGTTGAATAAATGAATGAAATGGTTTTTTATATTGTTCCATAATTGGACCTCCCGAACAAATGTTTGTATTTGTATTATACGAACATTTGTTCTGAAATGCAAACATTATTTTAAAAAAATAAAAAATATTTTTAAAAAAGGTAGAGTTTCTTCCTATTAAACTATAGTGATAATAGAGGAGAGTAGAATAGGATTATCGTTTGATACATTTAAGAAAGAAAGGTATAATAACAAAAGTAGGAATTTATTATCGAATCCAGACCTATGAGATGGGAGGTGTACTATGAGCCAAAAAATTGTAGAATCTGTTAAAGCTATTGAAAATCAAGCTCAACAATTAAAAGAAGATTTTCAAAAGAAAATTGATGAAGCAAAAATTCAAGCGAATCAAAAGATTTCTGAATCTAAAAAAAATGTAGATATCGCTTTGTCGAATTATGAAAAAGAATTAGAGGATAAATATTCTCAAAAGAAATTGGATTTCCAAGAAGAATTAGCATCTCTTCAAAAAGAAGAAATTCAACAAATACAACAAGTATTTGAAGCCAATCGACAAGAATTGGTTCAGGAAACAATTAAGGAGGTGTTAAAACGATATGGCAATTGCTAAAATGAAAAAATTGATGTTTATTGCACCAAATCGTATTCAAAGCCAATTGATGGACGCGGTTCAAGAATTACAATCATTAGAATTCATTTCCTTAAGTCAAGGGCAATCCATGTTAGAAGAATCAAAACCTTCGAATCAAAAAAATCTTCAAGAGTTAGAAAGTAAAGTAGATCGATTACAAGAAGATATTTGCCTTTTAGAAAAATATCTAAAACAACCTTCACTCATGAAAAAATTGAAAACTAAAAAAGAAACATTTACGATTGAAGAACTTCAACAAACAGTTTCTAATTGGGATTATCAAGAATTAATTGAGAGTGTTGAAAAGTATCGAGTACAATTACAAAAATTTGAAGATAAAAATGCAGAGCTCGTTGAAACTGAAACTCTACTTAGAAAATGGGGAAATTTAGACTTCCATCCAAAGGAAATCTTTAAACAACCATTTACGAAGACGAAAATGGGGACGATTCCTCAAACAACGGATAATCGTTATTTAGAAAGTCTAAAAGAGAGTCAGTGGATTGTTGTTCAGGAAGTGTATCATACAAGAGAAGAAGTTGGAGTATTTGCAACTTATTCAAGAAAACATCAACAAGAAGCTAAAGAAGAATTAGCGAAAGTGAATTTTAGTGTGACATGGTACCCATTTGACCATAGCCCTAAAGAAGAATTGCAATTGAATTTAGAACGTCAAAAGCAATTAAAAGAAGCTAAAAATTCATTAGTACAAGAAATGCAACAACAAGAGGATCTTGTTAGAAAATTAAAATTGTATTGTGAATATGCGTTTAATGAATGGCAAAAAGAAATTGCAAAAGAACAATTGTATTCAGGAGAGCATTTATTCTGCTTACATGGTTATTTATGTGATGATGTGGTGGAACAAGCAAAACAACAAATGGAAGAGTATGGAATTGCTTCTCAAGTAACCGTAGTAGAATTGGAAATTGATCCAGAAGAATATGAAGAAACTCCAACTGTTTTGAAAAACCATTCGCTCATTAAACCATTTGAAATCATGATTGAGATGTATGGTTTACCAAAATATGGAGAGGTGGATCCAACACCATTTACAGCGCCGTTTTATCTTGTGTTCTTTGGAATGATGTCTGCAGATATTGGATATGGACTTGTATTATGGTTAGCAACTTTCCTTGGGTTGAAACTATTTGTATTAGATAAAGGAATGAAACGTAATTTAATGTTCTTCCATTTATTAAGTTATCCAACAGTGGCTTGGGGAATTATCTTTGGTTCATTCTTTGGAGTGGATATGCCATTCCAACCATTATCGCTTTCAAAAGATTTAACGACGATTATGATTTTATCAATCATTTTTGGGGTTATTCAAATTATTGTAGGTCTATTTATAGGGGCTTATAGTAATTGGAAGAAAAAAGATTATGCTAATGCGTATACCACTCATATTGGATGGTTAGCGATTATTTTTGGCTTAATTTTATATTTAGTAGGTTCGATGATTTTAAATATACCGATTCTTGCAACTATTGGCTCATATGTAGCGATTATTGCAGCGGTACTAATTGTTATCGTATCTATGTTGACAAGTTCGAATAAATTTGCGGGCTTGGCAAGTGGTTTATATAACTTATATGGTATTAGTGGTTATGTGGGAGATGTTGTCAGCTATACTCGTTTGATGGCTTTAGCAGTATCAGGCGGTAGTATTGCAGCAGCATTTAACATGTTAGTGACTTTCTTACCACCAGTTGCAAGGGTTACAGTAGGAATTCTTCTGTTAATTGCGCTTCATGGGTTAAATATTTTCCTAACATTTTTAGGAGCATATGTTCATGGATTAAGATTACAGTTTGTAGAATTCTTTGGTAAATTCTATGAAGGTGGCGGAAGAGCTTTAAAACCATTTAAAACGTATGAAAAATATATTGAAACAAAACAAAAATCAAATCAATAAGATGGAGGAAGATTTATTATGACAAACTGGTTAACATTTTTTACTGAAAATTCTGGAGGTTTTATTTTCGCAGCATTAGGAATGGGTGTAGCAAGTATTTTTTCAGGAATTGGTTCTGCAAAAGGTGTAGGGATTGCAGGGGAAGCTGCAGCATCGTTAATTAAAGAACAACCTGAAAAATTCGTTCAAGCGTTAATTTTACAATTATTACCTGGTACTCAAGGGATTTATGGATTCATCATTGCATTCTTCATTATGCAAAAAATGAGCGCAACAATGCCTTTAAGTTCTGGTTTATACTTATTAATGGCAGCATTACCAATTGCTTTCACAGGTTTATTGTCTGGTATTGCTCAAGGGAAAGTAGCAGCTGCTGGTGTTCAAATTTTAGCGAAAAAACCAGAAGAATCTACTAAAGGAATTATCTTTGCAGCCATGGTTGAAACTTATGCAATCTTAGGATTATTGGCTTCATTCTTAATTATCAATCAATTAGGTTAGGAGTTGGAACGTTTGAAAGATTTAGAGCAACTAAAACAACAAGTATTAAAAGAAGTCGAAGAAGATTTCTCACATCAATTGGCTGTTGCTACTAAAGAAGAAGAAGAACGTACAAATGTCATGAATGCAACTTTAGCAGAACAAGAAGTGGCAAAGAAAACTCAATTAAAACAACGTGCAAAACAACTTTGGGATAAAGAGAAACAATCTTTAGTCAATGCGAGTAAAAAAGAAATTTTACAAGAAAAAAGAAGATTACTCGATAGCGTGTTTGATGAAGTTTACTCCTTAATGTCTGGATGGAGTGGCGTAACATTAGTACAGTTTATTCAATCGGCAGTAGCTCAATTACCTAAACAAGAAAAAATCACATTAGTTTTAGGGGAAGCAACAGCAAGTCAATTATCACAAGAAGATATTCACCAATTAACGAATGCTTCTGAATTAGAAGTGTCACAAACGACTTTAAAACAAAAAGTTGGATTTGTTTTACAACAATCAGGAATTGAATACAACTATTTATTCGATGCACTATTAAAGGATTTAAAACAAGAATACTCACCAGAGTTAGCTAAAAAAGCTTTTGAAAGATAGGAGGGATTTCAATGAATGATTTAGCTTATTCAGGAATCAATACTACTGTTCGTATTTTAGAACAACAATTACTTTCAAAAGATATCATGAATAGTTTATTAGCTTCAAAAGAGTTACAACAAGCTTTAGAAGTGTTACAAAAAACGGCTTATGGTTTTCAAACGGATGAATTATTGCAAACGAAACAATTTGATGCAGTATTAATGAAGCATTTGAAAAATCAGTATGAGGAATTATATGAATTAACTCCTACACCTGAATTATTAGATATTTTTTCAATTCGTTATACGTATCATAATTTAAAAGTGTTATTAAAAGAAAAATTTGCAAAAAAAGATTTTTCACATTTATTAATACCTATTGGTCGCTATTCATTAGTAACCTTAAAACAATTAGTAGAAACTCGAGATTCTCAAGATGTTCCTAGCGTTATGGTGAAAGCCGTTCGAGAAGCTTATGAAGATTTTGAAAATTTTGAACGATTAGAAACTGCTGATGTTTTTATGGATACTTATTATTTTAGACATTTAAGGATGTTAGAACGTGAATTGCAAGATGATAAAGTGACAGAATTTGTTAATTTAATGATTGATTTAGAAAATATTGCTACTTTAATCCGAGCAAGTGCTCAAAAACAATCAAGAAGCTTTTTACAAACGGTATTATCAAATGAAGGAACAGTATCGAAAACTCAATTAATCGATACATTCCAAGAATTAGGGTGGGCATCATTAATACAATTATTTGATGGTGTTTCTTATAAAGAAGAATTGGAAAGTATTTTATCTCAAGAAAATATTTCTGTATTGAAATTAGAATTGTTGAAAGACGAATGTATTTATCGTTATTTAAAAGATGCGACATTCGATGCTTTTGGACCTTATCCATCCCTTGCCTATATTCATGCTAGTGAAATGGAAGTGAAAAATATTCGATTGATTTTAGTAGGAATCGATAATGGGTTTAGTGAAGAACAATTAAGAGAAAGGATGCGACCAGTTTATGGCTCATAAAATTGCAGTTGTTGGAGATAAAGACTCAGTCCTTCCTTTCAAAATTCTTGGTTTTGATGTGTTTCCTGCTCATGAAAGTTTAGAAGCAAGAGAAACCATTGATCGATTAGCAAGTGAGGAGTATGGAATTATTTATGTAACAGAAGCGATTGCCTCTGAAATTGCTGAAACGATTCGTCGTTATGATGCAGTTGTTTCACCAGCAATTATTTTAATTCCAAATCATAAAGGTTCATTATCCATTGGAAAATCAAGAATTCAAGAAAATGTGGAAAAGGCTGTAGGTCAAAACATTTTATAATTCGTAAAATTAGTAAAGAGGAGGTACTTCGGTGAAGAGCGGAAGAATCGTAAAAGTATCAGGACCATTAGTGACCGCTGAAGGTATGGAAGATGCAAATATTCAAGATATTTGTCATGTGGGTCATCTTGGACTGATTGGTGAAATTATTGAGATGCGTAAAGGCGTTGCCTCTATTCAAGTTTATGAAGAAACGTCTGGAATTGGACCAGGAGAACCAGTAACAACAACAGGAGAAGCACTTTCTGTTGAATTAGCTCCCGGAATCATCTCTCAAATGTTCGATGGAATTCAACGTCCATTGAACACATTTAAAGAAGTATCTAACAGTGACTTTTTAGTTCGTGGAACAGTAGTAGCCCCATTAGATCGTCAAAAAGAATGGGAGTTTCACGCAACAGTAGCAGTTGGACAAACTGTTGAAGCTGGAGACATTGTAGGTTATGTACAAGAAACAAAAGTTGTTCAACATAAAATTATGGTTCCTTATGGAGTAAAAGGAACAGTAACAAGTATTTCAAGTGGAACATATCGTATTGAAGACACGGTTTATACGATTGAAACAGAAGAAGGAGAAAAATCTTTCAATCTAATTCAACGTTGGCCTGTTCGTCAAGGACGTCCATTTAAAGTGAAGAAAAATACGGAAGTTCCAATGTTAACAGGACAACGTGTTATCGATACTTTCTTCCCTGTAACAAAAGGTGGAGCTGCAGCTGTACCTGGACCATTTGGAGCTGGTAAAACAGTTGTTCAACACCAAATTGCAAAATGGTCTGACGTGGATATCGTAGTTTATGTAGGCTGTGGTGAACGTGGAAATGAAATGACAGACGTATTAAATGAGTTCCCAGAATTGATTGATCCAACAACTGGCGAATCGATTATGGAAAGAACGATTTTAATTGCGAACACATCAAACATGCCTGTAGCAGCTCGTGAAGCTTCTATTTATACAGGTATTACAATTGCTGAGTATTTCCGTGATATGGGATACAGTGTTGCGATTATGGCGGATTCAACATCACGTTGGGCAGAAGCATTACGTGAAATGTCTGGACGTTTAGAAGAAATGCCTGGGGATGAAGGATATCCTGCTTACTTAGGTAGCCGTATTGCAGAATATTATGAACGTGCAGGACGTGTTGTTACTTTAGGTAGCGAAGGCCGTGAAGGTACTATTACTGCAATCGGTGCGGTATCACCTCCAGGGGGAGATACTTCAGAGCCTGTTACACAAAATACATTACGTGTTGCTAAAGTATTCTGGGGATTAGATGCAA
>CALATC010000133.1 GCA_937891475.1 uncultured Granulicatella sp.
AAGATTAAATGTAGAATTATATTTCCAAAAAGAATTCAATACTAATTACATTAATTATAACCCTGTATATAGTTGTTTTCAACACATTAACTACAATATATAGTACGATTTAATAGGATAACTATTTTTTAGGCAAAAACGTCAAGCCGTCCATAATCTTCTCTTCTGCAATTTTCATCTGCTTGATTAACTCATCAATAATGGCATCATAGCTAAAGTCTTCTATCTTCCAATATTGATAACAATGGCAATACTTAGCTGCTACATTGCCGTATTTGCAATAATTATTTCTCATTTTTGAAGTGCGATTTTGTTTTTCAATTTATTCTACGAAGTTTCGCTTGAAGTAATCACATTCGTATAATTTCTCAATTACCACTTTCTCATGATAATTGCCTTCTTGCGAAGCTCCTCCATAAATTCTGAATTGGTCGCCTTCTATTTGTACACCAATCATTCCAATTTCTTTTGTTGGATCTCCATCAATTCTTTGAGAGAACACGATACTGAGGGTTGGTTTCTTATGATTGAAGCTGAGTCCGCAGACTGGTTTTGCCCAATCTTTGTAAGGTTCGAAGGTTAGTCGTTTATTAATTTCTTCCATGAATTCTGACCCTTTTAGTTTGACATAAATATCTGAATAACGGATTTTTTCTAAGTCTTTGTCTCCAATAATGTATTTTCCTTTATTTTGCTCCATTTTGCTTTGGAATAAGTCATAGAGTACTTCGATGTCTTCTGCATATTGTTTGATATAGTCTGCAAAATCCATTGTAGCGTGTTGTTGTTGAATATTTTGAATTCGTGTTGCTATTTCTTGGTAACTTAAGAATGACCACTTTCCTAACTCTTGGATATCTAATGAGGCGTATAATCCTGTTAGTATTCCTGTGATTGCTACGTCTTGTTTTCCTAATTCTTCTTCATATCTCATCAATTGTTCTTTTGTTGGAATGGACTTGATTTTGTTTTCGATGATGAGTACTTCTGTTTCATTTGCTTTGTTTTTATATGTAATCGTTAGATCCACATGTTTCTTTTCTCGTTCGACTGAGACGAATGTACATCCTTTTTGATAAAAATCAGGGATAAATACTTCGATAAATGGGTGTTTTCCATCGACTTCTTGTTCAAGTAACCATGCCCAAAAGTTGGAATAAGACAATTCCTTCCCACTTAATGAAATCGCAAATAATGGGGAACGGTTTAGTCGTTGTAATTGTTCTTCTATGATGCTCGTTGTTTTCTTTTTCATGTCATTATCCTTTAACTTTGTTAGTACCTTAACGTTAACAGATTCACTGTTCGATTTCAATGAATGATGCAAAAAAGCACCTACTTCTCAGTAGATGCCTCTAAATTTCTTATTTTTCCCTTTATGAGTGATGTCAAAGTATGGTTTATAGTTATTATTCCATTAGTACTACAACTTTCGTAAATTTCTTCTGTGCATATTCCGACTATTTACGATACAATAAACGTGAAAATACGAATGGAGGTAATGTTAATATGCAAATAGAAGAATTTGATACTGTTCTTTTAAAAGATGGACAAACGGCAGCAATTGTAGATAAGTTAAGCGAAGATACGTTTATAGCTGACATTGGAGACTCTCCAGAAGACTGGGATACGATTACTATAACAATCGATGAAATTGAAAAAGTAATTTATAGAAGTAATAAATCTATTGATGGGTGATATTGATTTTGAACAAGAGTGTAAAAGAGAATTTAATAATCATTAATGGTGACGAATATGTACATTGTCCAGTATGCGGAACTATTACTGCGGTATATGATATATGTGATACGTGCCAATGGCAGAATACTGCTGAAACGAATATTGATGGAAGTCCTAATATTATGACTCTAGCTGAAGCAAAGGATGCATACGCAAAAGGCTTACCGATAACATAAACAAGCCCCTAGTTGATTCTAGGAGCTTGTTTTATATACAATACATTTTTTATTTAACAGTATTAACCTTTATTGTTACCAATAGTATTAGTATGATTTATTTTGTTTCTTCTTTTCTTTCAATCTAAAATACCCATAAATTAAATATTAAAACTAAATGAAGCAGCAATCTAATAATATGATGCGACATATGTACTTTCTTAAGACTTTCCTTTCTATCCATATAAAACATGAACGAAATCAATAACAACAAACAGGAAATTGCTACATTAATAATGATATTCGTATAAAACAGGTGAATCCCTGCAAATAAGGTTAACAATACTACTAGTAGTATTGAAGGAATAGATATTCCTAACTCATTTTTATAAGCAAAAAATGCTAACATACATAACATTAAACTGTAGACACAAAGTGTGATGTTCATAACTACTTAGCTCCTTATTTTTATCAATATTTTTCAAGATTTATTCTGACGTCTTCATAACAGCACCTCTGTATAAGATCTTAACTCATTTTCCATTCCTAGTTGCAAAGCATAAGTTGATAATCGTAAAATATTCTTATCTTTACTCGAAAAATAAGTTTTTATGCTTTCAGTAAAAACTTGGATATCCACTCTATGTTTGTCTTTTATAAGATCCAATATCGTACGTTCTTTATCATAAACTACAATTTCTCTTCCAAATGGACTAAGGGAAGTGCTTTTCCCAATTTTATAAAACTCTTTATTAACATACTTGAATAGTATATTACTTTTTACAGACTTTACACGACTGACATTATCCCCTATAGCAACTGTCATAACATAACTAAATGGCAATTTTGTTGTAAATCCATGTAAATAAGCTGCGGTTTCATGAGAAAATATTCCTTTCGGAATTCGATGTGTAAAGTATAAATATTCATCAATACTTTCTCCAGGAAGTCCATACAGTCCATTAGCAATTTTTTCCAGTTCTTCTTTAATAACCATATTTTTTAATACGTCTTTATGAATTCCATACTCAATAACTTGTTTAGTAGTAATGACTCCATTGTTTTCCTTTATTTTTTCAATTAATAATTCTTTTTTACTCATACTAACACCGCCTTTTTGTGCTTAAAATATAATGTTTTTAAGAACAAAAGTCAAGAGTTGATACTAATAATTTCCTCAAAGAACTTTATAGTGCAAACAAGCCCCTAGCACTTACTAGGAGCTTATTGTCGTTATATTACTATTCATTCTCATTCAAATTCAACATAATGGATTTCTGAGTTTTCGTTTCGGAATGTTTCGCCTTTTGGAATTTCTTTTGTATCTTTCTTGAAGGCTATCCATGCCATTCCTTTTTCAGATAAGAATACCATGCTTCCATCATAGTCATATTCAATATGATGCTGTAAGTCAATCAAACGATAAGGTGTTTTGTATCGTCCTGATTCAGTATCAGTTGCTGAGTAACTCATGAATCCAAGGTGATTTTGTTGAGTAAATCCTCTGCTTACATATCCATAGACCCAATCATATTTCTTCTCTGCTTGATTGACGTGGTAAATGGTTCCACTCTTTAAATCTGTGCCTAGTGAAACATATAATTCATGATTATCAGTCAATAATTGATTCAAATGCTCTGTTGCACTTTGATGTGTCAATGTGACTTGCTTGTCCCCATTCTTTATATCATATTGAACAATTTCTGAATGGTTTTCGGTTGCATCATAGCGAATATAATAGAGTTTTCCATCGAAAAGAATCGGTGAAAATGTGTTTTGATCAACGGCTTGATCTTTCATCGTTGTTATTTCCAATTGATGAAGCGTATTTAACGATGTATCTTCTTTACTATCCTTCACAATATTAAATACTAACTGTGCATCTTCGGTAAAGAATGCTGTAATTTGATGAATCATTGGCATCTTTTCATTCTCTTTGACAGTTGTAACTTCACCCGTTGTACGATTCAATAAGTAGAAGTTTGCATTTTCTTTTGAGTCTGTATATTCCTCAAAAAATACCCAATTTTTGTCGACTGCTCGAACCCATTGATGTGAAACTGTTGCATCACTCATTTCATGAACCAATGAATGGGTATTTGTTTTTAAATCAATTTCCAAAATTCCAATATGATTTACACTACCATATAATTTTCCATCATCTGACAACACTTGCGGAATAAAGTCTGGATACTCTTCTGCATAATGAGCAACTACACTCTTATCTCTAAACGTTTCATTGAATGAAACAGTATTAAACTGATTACTTCCTTTTCCTAATTGAAAGTTAGTGGTTTTACTTTGTTCCACCGTTGTAACACTTTCTTGAACCGTCGTTTCTTGAGTATTTTTCTGTTGACCACAAGAAACTAAACAAATACTTAACAATACAATACTAACTACTCTATATTTTCCTAACATAAAGACTCCCCCTATTACTGTTAAATAAATGAATGTAACCCAATTCTTCTACCCTCCTTAACTTTTTTGATGTCTAATTCCAAAAATAATGGAGATGATGCAAAGAATAACACCTACGATAAACATAGGGAATTCAAACTCCTTAACTTCTTCTATAAAAGGTATGACATACATACTTAATTCAATACAAATTACACCTACTACAATAGAAATACCCATTAATAATTTTTGTCCTTTTTGCATCATAATCTCCATTCTTCAACTTGTTATCGTTTTCACGTATAGTATACTGCTCATTAAATTAAAAATCAATGTGAAAAAAGACTTTTCTCCGTAGTAATTGAGAATATTGCCCAAAACTATTACGAAGAAAAGTCATTTATCCTTTATTTGCTAATTTTATATGAATACACCATAGTAATGCCAATCGTTAGCACTAAAACAATACTTACAAGAAACAATGCTAATTTGTTCCCCGCAAATAATGAAATTAAGATAAAGATTACACCAGAAACCATACTCGCAAATCCAAAGAATCGTTGTGTTTTTCGAAAAGCTTCATCTTTATTCATAATCCATGGAACACGGAACCCAAAGTGTTTATTCGTTTCTTTGATTTTAGGACTAACATTTCCAATAAATATCATAAATAACCCTATAAGAAATGCAAGAAAACGTACCTTTTGTGTACCTATGCTAACTCCTGTCAAAATTAAGACAAATTGAAAATAGGCAATAGCATTAAACAATAATAATGTGAGTCTAAAAATATAACGGCTAATTTCTTTATTTTGACTTCCAACTAATTCTTTATCATCAATCCATTTCATCAAACCTGAAAATAATAGTATGAGGATTGGTAATATTAGAATCGTCCAACGTGAGGCTGTTGCAACAACATTTCCTTCTAAGTCAAAACGAGATGCGATGGTCTCAGGTGCATACCAAACGACACATAAAGCAAGTAAAATCGGTAAAAAAGTTAAAATGACATCTAATAAATAAATTTTTCTTTGTTCAACTAACATATTATTTTCCTCCAATAATTGAATTCATCCAAACAATTGCCTCTTCTAAAACGGTTAAATTTAATTCATAATATATGAAATTCTTTTCCTTTGTTTCATAAATTAAATCCGCCTGTTTTAACTTCTTTAAATGATACGACAATGCTTGCGGTGTGATTTGTAAGCTCTGTGCTAAGTCCCCAGTATTCGTTCGTCCCTGTCGTAAAATTTCCAAAATCTTACGACGGTTTTCATCCGATAATGCTGACAAAATATCATTAACTGACATATCCTCATCTCTTTCTATTTAAAATTTTCTTTAAATAGATAATACTCCTACTGTAATTAAAATGCAAGAGTTATTTAAAAATATTTTTAAATAGATTTCAAAATGACAAAAGACCGTATTTATACGTATTCCATAAATGAATGATAAACAAAAAAACTTTCCATTGTAGCACAAGTAAAAGAAGTCTTTCCTGACTTCTTTTACTGGAAAAATTGAGACCTTAGGCTCAATTTTTAGGCATGAGACCGTAGGTCTGCTGCCTTCCATTGCTACAATAGAAAAGTTTATTAAAAGGTTATTTCTCTTCTTCGTTAAGGTTAAGTACTGACATGAATGCTTCTTGTGGTACTTCAACAGATCCCACTTGTTTCATACGTTTCTTACCTTCTTTTTGTTTCTCTAATAACTTACGTTTACGAGAAACATCCCCACCATAACATTTCGCCAACACGTTTTTACGTAATGCTTTAATGTTTGTACGAGATAAAATTTTGTTTCCAATTGCTGCTTGAATTGGCACTTCAAATTGTTGACGAGGGATTAATGTTCTTAATTTCTCAGTAATGGCTTTACCACGATTATAAGCAAAATCTTTATGAACGATAATACTTAAGGCATCGACTACTTCACCATTTAACATAATATCCATCTTCACTAGTTTGCTTTCACGATAGCCGATTAAATCATAATCTAATGATGCATATCCTTTTGTACTTGATTTCAATGAATCAAAGAAATCAAAAATAATTTCAGATAAAGGCATTTCGTAAATAACATTGACACGATATTCATCTAAGTAATCCATTGTGACGAAAGTTCCACGTTTACGTTGGCAAATATCCATTACACTTCCGACATACTCATTCGGTACCATAATCGATGCTTTTACATAAGGTTCTTGAATGGATTGAACACTTGATTGATCTGGCATTTCTGCGGGGTTAGAAACTACTACTTCTGTTCCATCAGTTTTTTGAACATGGTAAATTACCGATGGAGCTGTTGTAATTAAGTCTAAATCAAATTCACGTTCTAAACGTTCTTGAATAACGTCCATATGAAGTAATCCTAAGAAACCACAACGGAAACCAAATCCTAGCGCTTGAGAAGTTTCAGCTTCAAATTGTAACGCAGCATCATTTAATTGTAATTTTTCTAATGCATCACGTAAATCATTATATTTAGAAGAATCAATTGGATACAAACCACAATAAACCATTGGATTCATTTTGCGGTAACCTGATAAAGGTTCGCTTGCTGGATTGTTCGCTAATGTAACAGTATCCCCTACACGAGTATCTTGGATTGTTTTAATAGAAGCAGTAATATACCCTACATCCCCAACCATTAAGTAATCACGACTAATTGGTTTAGGAGAGAAAATACCAACATCTACAACATCAAATGTTTTTCCATTACTCATTAATTGAATCTTGTCACCAGGTTTTACAATTCCGTTTTGAATACGAACATTTAACACTACCCCACGATAAGCATCATAAACTGAGTCGAAAATTAATGCTTGTAGAGGAGCTTCTAAATCACCAGTCGGTGCAGGAATTTTTTGTACGATTTGTTCTAAAATTTCTGGAATCCCAATCCCCACTTTAGCACTTGCAAGAACGGCTTCACTGGCATCAATTCCAATAACGTCTTCAATTTCTGTACGAACACGTTCAGGATCAGCAGCAGGTAAGTCAATTTTATTAATAACTGGAACAATTTCTAAGTCATTATCAATGGCTAAATACACATTCGCTAATGTTTGAGCTTCAATCCCTTGAGCAGCATCTACTACAAGAATTGCTCCTTCACAGGCTGCCAAGCTACGACTCACTTCATACGTAAAGTCCACGTGCCCTGGAGTGTCAATTAAGTGAAAAATGTACTCTGTTCCATCATTGGCATCATAGGTTAATTCTACTGCATTTAGTTTAATTGTAATTCCACGTTCACGTTCTAAGTCCATAGAGTCTAATAATTGATCTTGCATTTCACGGTCTGCTACAGTATCTGTTGCTTGTAAAATACGGTCTGCTAATGTTGACTTTCCATGGTCAATATGCGCAATAATTGAGAAGTTTCTGATGCGCTCTTGTCGTTTTCTCATTTCTTCTAAATTCATTCATAATCTCCTTCATGTCTAAATTAATAACGGTAAAAAGACTTGAGCAATTCCTAGGAAAAAGAAAAATCCTAGAACGTCTGTCGCCGTTGTTACAAAGATAGTTGATGAAATGGCCGGGTCTAATTTCATTGCTTTTAATACTAAAGGTACAAAGAATCCAAAAATTGCTCCTACCATTAAATTCATAGCCATCGCTAAAACTACAATAATCGATAAATAAAAGTTTTGATAAGGAATATATAGCGCAATCGCAGCTACAACTCCGGTAATAAGTCCATTCATACAGCCTAAAACAATTTCATTCCAAACATACTTTTTATCTTTTTCTAATGATAATTGTCCTAAAGCAATTTCTTGAATTGCCAGAGCTAGAGTTTGAGAAGCTGAGTTTCCTCCCATCCCCGTGATAATTGGCATGGCAACCGCAAGAACAACTACTTGTTCAATCGTTGATTGGAACATCCCAACAACAGCTGAAGCCATAAAGGCTGTAATTAAATTAATTAATAACCAAGGAGTCCGTTTCTTAATGGATTCCATAAATGGACCACCAATTCTTTCAGACCCTTCAACCCCGCTAATTAAAAGCATATCTTCATGATGCTCTTCTTGAAGAACGTGGACGATATCATCAATTGTAATAATCCCAATTAAAACGCCCTTTGTACTAACTACGGGAACAACCGATAAGTCATATTTTGAAGATAGACGAGCTACTTCTTCTTGGTCTTCTTCAGGAACTACAGAAATAATATTGGTATGCATTAAATCATGTAAACTAACATCTAACTCATTCGTAAATAAGTCACGAATATCAATCCAACCAATTAATTGATTTTGGAATGTTGTGACAAAAATCGTATGAATGACTTCTGTATTTGGAGAAATTTCTCTTAACTTCGTTAATGTTTCTTCAACGGTTAAATGTTCCTTCACGGAAATAAATTCTGTCGTCATAATCCCTCCGGCAGAATCTTGAGGATATTTTAACATCGTTTGAATTTCATCTTGAGAAGAACCCTTCATCATATTCAAATATTTTTTACGAATTCCAATTGGCAGATTTCCTAAAATATCCACGACATCGTCATTGGACATTTGTTGGAATAATAATCCTACACGTCGGAATGGTAATTTTTCTAACATTCGAATTTGAAGTTCGGGGTCACTAACTTCCAAAATGGAAGCTAATCGTGTATTGGAAATGGTATACATGAAGTTTTTAAGCACTTCATCGGTAACTTCTTCCAATCCTAGAGCAATATCGATAGGATAATTCTGGTTGAACAATTCCCTAATTCTTTTGACATCTTTCGATTCAACCATTTGTTCAATGATTTTGGACATATCCATCGTTTTATCACTCCATTCTGTAAACATACTATTCATAGTATACCATATTTTATTGATATAAAAAAAGAGATACCCTCAAGATATCTCTTTGTTTGGAAGATTATTTTGCTTGAAAAAAAACACAAATAACAAGAAGACTCCCTATAATAGTATGCTTAGGCATGAGACTCGCATTAGGTCATGTAAAACAAGAAGACTTCCCATAGTAGTATGAGTATGATAAGCCAGTTTGGCTTATCTTACAGGAAACTTTGAGACCTTAGGCTCAAAGTTTAGTAATGAGACAGCGAATGCTGTCTGCTTACGTCCTAATACTACTATAACAGGAAGTCATTCGAAATATATTAAAGTTCTGTTGGATCAAAAGTATAAACTACATGATTCAAATTCCCATATTCTTTTGTAGAATCATACTTCACAGATTCAATATGAAATCCATTATCAACCGATGTAAAACGATAACACCCATGTTTCATCGGAAATCTATTTGGGAAAGATTTAGCTTCCATAAATGAGGTTGCAAAACTACCGCTACTATTTTTGTCTAAAATACCAATATGAGCATAAGGTTTTTCATCAACATAAACCGTAAAGTGAAGAGCTACTTTATTAAAATCGTCATTTGGAGAAAAAAGAGTATACGGTTCACGAATTGTTATCGTCTTATCCACTAATTGTTCCTTTTCTTCTTTAGGATAGTGAGTTAAAAATACATTCTTAGCTTCTTCTAAATAATCTGCATCAACTTCTTTTAAACGTTCAAACAATAATTCATCACTCTCATCATTTTCAGAATCAACCGTTAGATTAACGTAAGGATTTATAGAATATTTTCTTTCTTTCGAACAACTTGATAACAGAGCAACCGAACAGACAAGTAAGGCTAATAAAATAAACTTTACAGATTTACACCATTTCATTGTTAACTCCCCCTAATCATTCTCTTGATACGTAATTCTTAAAATCAACTTTGAAAACGCTATCCTCCTTCTAATTATAATTATATGGAAATTTTAGGGAAATACAATATGTTTGTGAAAAAATTAATTTTAAATGAACCTCAATAATTTACCTTACTACTTTTTACTCAATCCTGTATGAATACTAATCGTTACTTTCACTCCATCATCTTCATTTTTAATTTCTAAAGTTCCATTATGTAATTCTGACACCCTTTTAACAAATGCTAATCCTATTCCAAAATGTGCATCATTCAGATTACGATTTTTATCCTTCCGGTAAAATAATGAATCAGCATTCTTTAATGTTTCATTAGTTAAATGTGCACCATTATTCCAAACGCTTATCAGTAATTGCTGATGATTGTATTGTAAATCCACTTTGATTGATTTTTTATCTGCCTGACTATATTCCAGTGCATTTTGCATCATATTCATCACTGCTCTTAATACATAATTCAAATGAAGATATACTGTAGTATTTTTATCTAACTGTTCATCATATTGGAATGTAACAATTGTTTTGTCTTTTAGCAAATAATGGATTTCTTGTTCAATAGACTCGATGACATCTTGTAAGGAATAATCTTTCCATTCATTTTCGTTCTCATAAAAAGTTTTCGAATACAATAGTAATCGGTTAATATATTCAATCATACGATTGCTTGCTATATTGATATCTTGAATATAGGGGAGATATTTATCTTCAATAGCTGAATGAGATAATAGTTCAGAATTTCCTTGAATAACTGTTAATGGTGTTTTTAAATCATGGGAAGCTGCTGATACTTTAAACACTAATGCTTCCTTTTGTTGGCGTTCTTTTTCAAGCATCCCTTCGATTTTCTGTTGCATTTGATTAATTTTTTGATTCGTTTCGATAAATTCTGTAATCGTTAATGATTCTGTTAAATCACTAGATTCTAACCACATGGATTGATGGTAAACAATATTCATCTCTTTATGAATTTTCAATAGTAATTGTCGTATATTAAAACTAACAATTACTAATAAAGCGATACATATATATATCCAAGAAAAAATATTCAATAATACAGGATGAGCTGTTTCTTCACCAGCGACTTTAATAGAAATCGACAATAATGGAAGTAGGTACAATACTAAAATAGCAATCACAAACTCTACTATAATGGTAAGACATGTCTTTTGAACAAGTTGTTTAAAGCTTAATTTATTTTCCATTTATAGCCGCCTCCCCTCATTGTTTCAATCGGATTTAAGTGATAGGGTTTAAATTTTGAACGTATTTGATACATATATTCAGAGATAGATCGAAATTGAGTATTAGAACTATTAGGATAGACAACAGTATAAATTTCTTCAATGGTAAATATTCTTGAGGTTTGACTAGCTAGTAATTGTATAATCATAAATTCCCGGTTCGTTAATTTGATTTCATTTTCCTCAACAAAAACTGTTTTTAAATTCATATCTATCAAAATCGAACCAAATTCTAATCGTTTTACATTTTGTCTATTTCGTTCTTCACGTCTAAGATGCATTTTAATTCTTGCTAAAAACTCATTTACTGAGAAGGGTTTAGTAATATAGTCATCTGCTCCCGCTAATAATCCATTGACTAAATCTTCCTCCATATCTTTAGCTGTGATAAAAATAATTGGAGCTTTAATCTGTTCTCTAATTTCATTACAAATCGTTATTCCATCTAGTGGCATCATAATATCTAGTAATATTAAATCAAAGTCGACAAAGTCACAGATATTTACATCTTCAATACCATTCCTAGTAGTAACATCATAATCATTTAACAATAATATATTTTTGATTAATCTTAGTACACTTTCGTCATCATCAATTACTAGTATTTTATACGACATACCCCAACACTCCTATCTTAGACTAATTTTGCTTTCATTTTACACTCTTTCGATGCAAATGGTAATAGGCTAATCCGATAAAAACGATCATCCATACTGTTTGAATGAAAATCCCTTCTGTAACATTTGGATAAATAGAAATTTCATTGATTGAAAAACTATTCATAGTAGCTAATACAGGGAGTACATTCATCCTAGATGAATATTGTAATAATAGCTGCCCTAGTCCTAACAACATGGATAATACAATTGTTAAAGAAGAGACTATCGATTCCATGAGTATCGTTAGGCATAATGTAATCATACTAATTTGAATCGTTGCTAACATAGGTGGAATAAGTTTCAACAATAGCTGACGAACAAATTCAAGATTCAGTTGAAATTTAAAATAGAATGATACTAAGCCAATCCCTATTCCAATGGCTATACAAAAACAACATAAAATAGAGAACAAAGTTACAACTGACTTCATACAAAAGAATTTTAAACGACTAGGATTTGCTAATAAACTAGATCTTAACGTACTTTTTAGAAACTCTCTTCCCCAAAACACCGCAGAAAAAACTGCAAAAATCGTTTGAACTAAATAAATACTTTGTAAAAACTGTGTCACTATAAAATCTCGATTAATCATTGAAGCAGATGGATTTAATGCCAGTAACATTGCTAATACAAATAAAATAGAAAATACTAAAGTAAGCAATAATCCTTTATGATAAATTAGTTTGAAAAATTCACTTTTTATCTGATTTTGTAGCATTAATATTTCCCTCCTACATCACTTTTTTCAAATTGAAAATATACTATCACTCCAAAAATAAACACCCAAATACATAATAAAGCGAGCGTCCAAAATGGATGAGTTGAAAATCTAGTATCCGATGATGCAATTAAATGATTTCCCAAAGCAACCGGAAGAACCTTCCCCCATTCAAAATGACTGGATAAAAACTCCCCAATATTATAAACTTGAGGAATTAAAAATAACAAGGGAACAATGGCAGTGCGAAACAAAAAAGCCATAAAGTAAGATAAAACCGTAAGACTTGTCCATGCTAGTGTCGCAAATAAAATAAAGTTCCAAACTTTCGAACTTAATAAAATATTTAATCCTAAATTACCTAATGTAACATGAGTCACTTCAATTGTGACTATAATCGATAGAAAAGAAAGGACAAGTGATAAAAG
>CALATC010000134.1 GCA_937891475.1 uncultured Granulicatella sp.
TTATCTCCCTTGATTTTACTGAATTTATTAAAAAGCACGTCCTAATTTTGATTTCCGTCAAAATCGGGATGTGCTTTCTTCTATTTTTAAGACTTAATGCCCAGCCTCTTGATAATAATCTTCAATTCGGAAGAACACTCGTAGTAGTTTTTCTTGTAAACTTTTAGCTTTTTGGGTATCTAATTTATTGTTATGGAGATAGAGAGAATAGGGGATTTCAATTTGAATAGCTTCTACATTCGGTTGTTTTGATACTTCATGTATAATATTTCCACCTTTAAAGGGCGTATCTACTTGAATGGATAATTCTTCTTTTTTAAAACAATCTACAATAAACTCAAATGATTCTTTTGAAATGCTTGCTCCATTTCTAGTACTTAGAATAATCTTATCTGTTTTAAAATGTTTATCATCATAACTGTGTAAATCTAGTAAACAAACGATTGCATTATATTGTTTCTTTAAAGATATTTGTTCGAATATTGCATCATAATAAGGTGTATAATAATTTGCTATCCAATCATTTTGTAAGTTTCTTGATGGATATTGTTTAAATAATGGTATTCCAAATTCATCGTACCTTGGAATAATTGGGAGTGTGGATGTTTTAGAAGTATATTTTGAACGGTTAACATCAACAACATATCTAGAAATAGATGTAGAAACTTTTGTAAATGTAAAGTCTTTTACTAATAAATCAACATGCCAATCAGTATGAATTCTTCTTGCTTGAAGATTCATTCGATTTTGAATCAATTCAGGTATTTCAATACCTGAATGTGGAATTGAAATGATAATGGGAGAACTAGGTGTAGTGTGTGTAATTGATAAAAAAACGTTCATAAAAACCCTCCTAATTTCTATTGTAGTATAGTTTTTATCATAATGAAAGTTTCTGTTGAAATAGAGAAGGCATTTAGTATAATGATGTAAAGGAGTGATTGAGATGAATCAACGAGAAATTGATGAAATGCATGATTATTTAAAAGAATTTACATCAGAAGTATTAACATGTGCATCAAATTTTAGAGAAAAGAATACAATCTATGCTTCATTTACGTATTATCCAGAGTTTCAACAAAAATTTTTATTATCATATCGTAATGAAAACGATACTGTTGAATATGTCGATGATAATGGTCATAAGATATCTGAAGATGAATTAGAATACAAAACAACGGAAATTTCAATGACATATGGTGAGATGGTTGATCTTGTATTAGCTCAATTATTGGAATTCCGTAAAAAATATTACCATAAGCAAATTAAAACTACTTCATTTGTTTTATAAAATTTTTCCATAAAAAGTACCATTCAAAGAATAGATTTTATTGTTTCAAGTCTTGACAGTTATTATATGGATTGATATAATAACTCTTGTACTGTTCTAGTAGCTCAGCAGGATAGAGCATTCGCCTTCTAAGCGAACGGTCGGGGGTTCGAATCCCTCCTAGAACGCTAGCAATGAGAACGTTGAGTGATCAACGTTCTTTTTTTCTTAAAAAGTGTGTTATAATAGTAACAAATAGTGTCAATTATTTTGACAAAATGGAGGGATAACGAATGAGTGAGCCAGTTGTTGGATATATTCATTCTACAGAAAGTTTTGGTTCTGTTGATGGACCAGGAGTTCGATTCGTGACATTCATGCAAGGATGTCGTATGAGATGTGAATTTTGCCATAATCCAGATACTTGGAATATTGGTGGAGGTAAAAAGATTACAAGTCAAGAATTATTAGAAGAAGCATTACGTTACCGTGCCTTTTGGGGGAAAAAAGGTGGCGTAACAGTCAGTGGAGGAGAACCTTTATTACAAGTGGATTTTCTAATTGATTTCTTTAAACGTTGTAAAGCTATGGGAATCCATACTACATTAGATAGTTGTGGAATGCCATTTACGTATGATGAACCATTCTTTAGTAAATTTGAAGAATTATTAGAATATACTGATTTAATCTTATTAGATATTAAACATATTGATGATGAACAACATAAGAAATTAACAGCTTGGACAAATAAAAATATTTTACAATTAGCTGAATATTTATCTGATAAAGGTCAACCTGTTTGGATTCGACACGTATTAGTTCCAGAACGCTCTGATTATGACGAATATTTACAAAGATTAAGTGATTTTGTGGCAGGTTTGAAAAATGTATTAAAATTTGAAGTATTACCATATCACCGTTTAGGTGTTTATAAATGGAAAAACTTAGGAATTCCATATAAATTAGAACATATTGAACCACCAACAAAAGAACGTGTTGCAAATGCAAACCGTATTTTAAGAACACAAGAATACAAAGGGTATTTAGAAGTTTAGTTTGGTTTTCTAAACATTGTGTGGTAAAATAGTCATTATAAAATTTATAAAAGTGAGGATAAAAGATGAGTAAATTATTAGTTTTTGGACACCAAAATCCAGATACAGATGCGATTACATCAGCTATTTCGTATGCTTATTTATTAAAACAATTAGGAGAAGATGCAGAAGCAGTTGCACTAGGTGAGCCTAATGAGGAAACTCAATATGCATTAAATTATTTTAATAGAACAGCTCCTCGTGTTGTAACTTCATTAAGTGAAGAAACAAATTGTGTAGCATTAGTAGACCATAACGAAGTTCAACAAAGTGCTAGTGATGTTGAAAAAGTTGAAGTACAGTATGTTGTGGATCATCACCGAATTGCTAATTTCCAAACGGCAAATCCTCTATTCTATCGTTGTGAACCAGTAGGATGTACAAATACGATTTTATTTAAAATGTATAAAGAATATGGAATTGAAATTCCAAAAGAAATTGCAGGCTTAATGGTTTCAGCAATTGTTTCTGATACATTATTATTTAAATCACCAACATGTACACAACAAGATATCGAAGCAGCAACTGAATTAGCTCGTATTGCTGAAATTGATGTGAATTCTTATGGATTAGAAATGTTAAAAGCAGGTACAAATTTATCTACTAAATCTGAAGCAGAGTTAATTGATTTAGATGCTAAATCATTCCCAATGGGTTCTTACAATATGCGAATTGCTCAAGTGAATGTTGTGGATGAACAAGAATTATTAGTTCGTAGAGAAGCATTAGAATTTAGCATGAAAGAAGCAAATGCAACTCATGGATATGATACTTTCTTATTAGTTGTAACAAATATTTTAACAAGTGTTTCTACTGGATTAGTAGTAGGGGAAGCATTAGATACTGTTGCAAAAGCATTTAATACAGAGTATGAAAATGGTCTATTAATTTTACCAGGTGTCGTATCTCGTAAAAAACAAGTGGTACCACCTTTAACAGTTGCATTCGAAAACTAGAATGAATTGATGTTGAATCCGAACTATTGATGACTACAAATCTGATATGATGTTCGGATTATTTTATTTTTAAATTGAAACAATAAAGGATGAAGAGCAGTGAAAAATTTATTTGAGTATTTAAAAAATTTATTGCCTTCTGGTTCAAAAAAAGAATGGGATATAGCCCAAGTAACATTATTTGTAGAAAATATTCATAGCATGAAAAGGTTTTATACACAAGTTCTTGGGTTAACCATTTTACAAGACTTTGAAACGGAAGTTTTGTTAGGATTACCTCAAGGAAGTATTCCAATGATTCGTCTAATGACAGCTGAAAATACTGGAACACGTAAGACAAATTTGACGTATTATTTAGGCTTTGAAATTCCAAAAAAACAATTATTGGGAGATTTGAGTAATCATTTTCTATTAGAAGAACAAATGATTATGGCAACTTGTGATGATGGTTATAGCGAAGGATTTTATATTATGGATCCCGAGCAAAATCGTTTGAAATTTTACTGTGTGAAAAAAGATTTATTACTAGAAGATGTAAATCATGAAATGCAATATTTAGAAGGTAACGAAGTGACGATTCCTATCCAAGAATTTATTCAATTAGGAGATACAGGAGTTCATGGTTTACCAGCTAAAACACGATTAAATCAAGTACATTATATTGTAAATGATATTCAAAAAACATCAGATTTTTTAACAAAGAATTTTCAATTTAAAACAACTTATGATTATGTTGCAGAGCGTATTAATTTTCAAATAAATGAACATTATTATTCCATTGCAGTTAATGAATGGCAGGTAATTGATGCTAATCATACAATGTATGGGGTAAGAGAAATTATGTTTTTTGTTCCAGAAATTAAAGTCATAGAAGCGATTGTAGAACGTTTAGAAGAAATTGAATGGCCTTATTTATATCAAGACTCTGAATTAAAAGTATTAACGCCTGATCATATTCGTTATCACTTTAAAGTGGGGGAACGATTATGAGTATATTGAATCCCGCAATGTATCGTAAATATCGTAAAGATCCTAAAGTTCGTCATTTAGTTAGTTTATTAACTATTATTTTGTCTGGTTTTTTACAAGCATTTACTCTAAAAGTATTCATTCAACCTTCAAATTTACTTTCTAGTGGATTTTTAGGTGTATCTATTTTAATTCATCAAATTGCTGAATTATTTGGACTGGATATTTCAATTTCTTTAATGATGTTAGCATTAAATATTCCTGTAGCTATTATTTGTTATCGAGGAATTAGCCCTAGATTTACATTTTATTCAATATTACAAGTGTTTTTTGGAAGTTTCTTTATTCGAATATTGAATTTTGAACCAATTTTTGATGATGTATTATTAAATGTAATTTTTGGTGGAGTATTAAATGGAATTTATATTTCGATTGCGTTAAAAGGAAATGCTTCAACAGGGGGAACTGACTTTGTTGCGTTGTACTTCTCAAATAGAAATGGAAAAACAATTTGGCAAGAAGTATTTTTCTTTAATACTTTATTATTATTAATATTTGGTGCTATTTTTGGTTGGAAATATGCTGGTTATTCTATTATTTTCCAATTTATTTCTACAAAAGTCATTAGTACTTTCCATCAACGGTATCATCGTGTAACTTTACAAATTACAACCAGATATGGTGAGGAAGTTATGCAAGCTTATTTAAAAAATATTCGCCATGGTATTTCATGCGTAGAAGCAATTGGTGGATTTAGTCATGAAAAAATGTATTTATTACATACAGTTTTATCTTCTTATGAATTAATCGATGCAATTTCTGTGTTAAAAGAAGCAGACCCTCGAGTGATTATTAATCAATTTGCAACAGAAAACTTCTATGGAAGATTCCATAGAGACCCAGAGTAAGAGAAAGGAGAAGTCTTTATGAAAAAATATATTAATCAAGAAACACTCACTTCAATACTAATGGTTACCATTGGTTCCTTTATTTTTTCGTTTACGATTAATGCAGTTGTAATTCCGAATCAGTTCGGGAGTGGTGGTGTAACAGGGATTACTTTGCTACTATATTATATATTTGGTATTAATCCAGGGACTTCTAACTTAGTCATTAATATTGCTTTACTATTAATAGGCTATCAATTTTTAGAAAGAAGAACGATGTTTTATACGATTTACGCGGTTATTTTGATGTCGGTATTTTTAGATATCACAAGAGGATCGTATCAATTTGTTCCACATAATACATTATTAGCTGCTATTGGTGGCGGCGTTGTTGCTGGTGCAGCTTTAGGAGTTGTGATGCTAGGAAATGGGACAACTGCTGGTACTGATATTATCGCCATGATGTTGAAAAAATATTTAGGTTGGAATGTCTCAGTTTCATTATTAATGTTAGATATTTTAG
>CALATC010000135.1 GCA_937891475.1 uncultured Granulicatella sp.
ATATTCATCATCATCTTCGAAAAGAATCAGATGAAGAAGAAGAGATGGTTAGAAATTTTTGTGGCGAAAGAAATATTTCTATAGAAGTTTATCATTGGGAACAAGGGGTTGAACAGACAGTAGGGATTGAAGAAAAAGCAAGAAAGTTTCGTTATCAAAAATTGGAAGAAGCTATGGAAAAAAATAAAGCTTCCTATGTTGTAGTAGCTCATCATGCAGATGATCAAGTAGAAACGGTCTTAATGAAATTAACAAGGGGAAGTACAATTGAAGGAATTGCTGGAATGAAGCCAATTCGTCCCTTTAATGAGGGATATCTCATTCGTCCTTTTTTAACAGTTGATAAAGAAAAGTTATACGAGTATGCTTCGATTCATCAAATACCTTATCGAGAAGATGAAAGTAACAGCAGTCTAGAATATACGAGAAATCGATTTAGAAAGGAAGTTATTCCACTTTTAAAACAGGAAAATTCTAAATTGAATCAAAAAATTCAAGAATTTACTCAAACGTTACAAGAACAACAAGAATTGATATTGGAGCTAGTGCATCAATGGATGGAACAGCAACTAATAGAATTACAGAATGGATGGTCTTGGAATAAAGAAAGTTATATCAAGCAACCAGTAGCGCTTCAAAAAGTTATTTTAGTGGAATTATCTAAAAAACTTGGAGGATTATTGAGTGCCAAAAATGTCTTAGATATTCAAGAAGCGATTCTATCTGACACTTCTCAGATGAATTTGAATTTACCAAAAGGCTGGATTTTTCAAAAAAGATATAATCAGTTATTGATTATAAAAGAACTGAAAAATGAAATAACTTATCAAGAAATAAGAGTAGAGGGATTTCAATCTGCGGATATTGTATTATCAGAAAACGAAAGGATATCATTTACAGCTGAAGAAGGATGGGAAATGTTTCTCACAACGGAAGATTTTCCATTAACGATTCGTAGAAAAAAGCCAAATGATCGATTCCTTTTAAAAGAAAATCAACATCAAAGTATCAGAAGATGGTGTATTAATAACAAAATTCCTAAAGAAGAAAGGGAGAAATTGTGGATTGTAGAAAATGCTTCAAAAGAAATAATCGCAATATTAGGATTTCGCAAAACACAATCATTGTCCAAAAGCAAAGAAACTGATAGAATAAGAATAGTCTATAGAAATAAAGAAGAGGTGCAAACATGTTAGATAATTATATTGCAGAAGTAGTTGTCAGCAAGAAAGAATTAGAAGAAACAATTGAAAAACTAGGGAAAACTTTAACAGCAGAATATCAAGATAAAAATCCTTTAGTCATCTGTATTTTAAAGGGAGCAATTTTCTTTATGGCAGATCTTGTTCGTGCAATGGATTGTGATTTAGAAGTGGATTTTATGGATGTATCTAGTTACGGCGATGCCTTTGAATCAAGTGGTGAAGTTCGTATTTTGAAAGACTTAGATCAAAGTGTAAAAGATCGCCACGTATTAATTGTAGAAGATATTATTGATACAGGACGTACTTTGGCTCATATTGTTGAATTACTAAAACATCGTCAAGCAGCAAGTGTTAAAATTGTAACATTATTAGATAAACAAGAACGTCGTGTTATTGCAATTGATGCAGATTATGTTGGAGTAGAAGTTCCAAATAAATTTGTAGTTGGCTATGGTTTAGATTACAAACAAGGATTAAGAAACTTACCATATATTGGAGTATTAAAACCTGAAGTGTATGAATCATAAGATTTCGTTAAGTTAATTATCAAAAATGGTCAAACACTTTTCAGTATGATACACTATTTTATACAACAATTTATGAATTGCAGGAGGCAAAATGAATACAAATAATAATCGTCAAATATTTCGTAATGGACTAATGTATATTATGATTTTTGTGGCAATTGTTGGTTTAGTTTCTTGGTTTAATCAAGGCTCTAATGGACAAACAACAGAAGTCAGCTATACACAATTCGTTCAAGAATTGAAAAAAGGTGACATTAAAGAAATTAAAATGCAATATGCAAACTCTGTATATACTATTACAGGAGAATATAAAGAAGCAAAAGAAAATTCAAATACATCCTCTAAGGGATTAGCAATTTTTGATAAGAGATCTTCTAAAACTTCTAATTTCAAAACAACAGTTTTACCAAATGATGGAACTGTAACCGAAATTAATAATGCTGCACAACAAGCAGGAACTCAAATTACTACTCTTCCTGAAAGTCAATCAGGAATTTGGTTATCACTTTTCTTACAATTAGTTGTGCCATTAGGGATTTTTGGATTCTTAATGTTTAACTTATTATCTAGCCAAATGGGACAAGGTGGCCCACGTGGTGTGATGAACTTTGGTCGTTCAAAAGCTACGGATCAAAAACAAAAAGTGAAGGTTCGTTTCTCTGATGTAGCAGGTGCTGAAGAAGAAAAACAAGAATTAGTAGAAGTAGTAGAATTCTTAAAAGATCCTCGTAAATTTACAGCTCTTGGAGCACGTATTCCTGCAGGGGTGTTATTAGAAGGCCCTCCAGGGACAGGTAAAACTTTATTAGCAAAAGCAGTTGCTGGTGAAGCGAATGTCCCATTCTTCTCAATTTCAGGTTCTGAATTTGTGGAAATGTTCGTAGGGGTAGGGGCAAGCCGTGTTCGTGATTTATTTGAAAATGCGAAGAAAAATGCTCCAGCTATTATCTTTATTGATGAAATTGATGCTGTAGGTCGTCAACGTGGTACTGGTATGGGTGGAGGTCACGATGAACGTGAACAAACGCTGAACCAATTATTAGTTGAAATGGATGGTTTTGAAGGAACAGAAGGCGTTATCGTGATTGCTGCGACAAACCGTTCAGATGTATTAGACCCAGCTTTATTACGTCCAGGACGTTTTGACCGTCAAATTTTAGTAGGTCGTCCAGATGTAAAAGGACGTGAAGCAATTCTGAAAGTTCATGCTAGAAATAAAAAATTAGCAAAAGAAGTTGATTTAAAAGTTATTGCTCAACAAACTCCAGGTTTCTCTGGTGCTGAATTAGAAAACTTATTAAATGAAGCTGCATTAGTAGCTGCAAGAAGAGATAAAACAGCGATTGACAAGTTAGATGTGGATGAAGCACATGATCGTGTCATTGCTGGTCCAGCGAAAAAAGATCGTGCAATTAGTGAGAAAGAACGTAAAATGGTTGCTTTCCACGAAGCTGGTCATACAATCGTTGGGATGGTATTAAGTGATGCACGTGTCGTTCATAAAGTGACAATTGTTCCTCGTGGACGTGCAGGTGGATATGCGATTATGCTTCCAAAAGAAGATCGCTTCTTAATGACTAAGAAAGAATTATTCGAACAAGTGGTTGGTTTACTTGGTGGACGTGCTGCTGAAGAGTTTATCTTTAATGAGAAAACAACAGGAGCAAGTAATGATTTCGAGCAAGCAACAGGAATTGTTCGTAGTATGATTACAGAATACGGAATGTATGATGAATTAGGAACTGTTCAATATGAAGGAAATCATCAAGTCTTTATTGGACGTGATTATGGTCAAACAAAATCTTATTCTGATCAAGTAGCATTTGAAATTGATAATGCGGTTCGTTCTATTATGAAAGAAGCTTATGCACAAGCCTTACAAATTTTAGAAGAACATAAAGATCAATTAACATTAATTGCAGAAAAATTACTAGAATTAGAAACTCTTGACGAACGTACGATTAAAGCGTTGTTTGAAACTGGAGAAATGCCAGCAGAAGATGTTGAAGAAGAGTATCCAAGCGAAGCAGAAGCAGCTAGTTTTGAAGAAGCTAAAAAAGCTTTAGCAAAACGTGAAGCGTCAAAACAAGATGACTCTGAAGAAGAATCTGATTCAAAAGATGATGTAGAATAATGACAAGAAAGTGAGAAGGGAAAGTCAACGCTTTTCTTTCCCACTTTTCTTTTATGAAGGAAAGAAGGAATGAAGAATGAAAGATCATTTATTAAAAGTATTAGCTTTTAATGATGAAGTTAAAGCAGTTGCGATTGTAGCAACAGAAGCAGTATCGCAAGCGCAAAAACGTCATGATGCTTGGAGTGCAGCTACAGCAGCATTAGGTCGTACGATGATTGGAACGCAATTATTAGCGACTAGTTTAAAAGGAAAAGAAAAAATTACGGTTCAAGTCAATGGAGATGGTCCTGGTGGAAAAATCATGGCGGAAGCAAATGGTTTAGGGCAAATGAGAGGTTATATTTCTAATCCCCATGTTAGCTTACCTTTAAATGAAAAAGGGAAGTTAGATGTGCGTGGAGTTGTGGGGACTAATGGAACTATTACGGTCATCAAAGATTTACAAATGAAAGAACCTTTTTCTGGACAAATTCCAATTGTAGATGGTGAATTAGGAATGGATTTTACATACTATTTAGCTGTTTCAGAGCAAATTAACGGCGCAGTTGGAGTTTCTGTATTAGTAAATCCGGATGAATCGGTTCGTGCTGCAGGAGGATTTATGATTCAATTACTTCCTGGAGCTAGTGAAGAAACAATTGTAGAAATTGAAAGACGTATTAGTGAAATGCCTCTTGTTTCAAAATTGATTGATCAACAAGAAGAACCAATTGATTTGTTAAATCGTTTATTAGGTAAAGAAAATATTAAAGTGTTGGAAGAATTACCTGTCGAATTTCATTGCCCTTGTACTAGAGAAAGATTTAGTGCTGGATTATTATCGATTGGGATAGAAGACATGCAACATTTAATTGATGAAGATCATGGTGCAGAAATTGTCTGTCATTTCTGTGGTGAAAAATATCAATTTACTGAAGAAGATTTAAATGACTTAATCACTGAAATTAAATCGCAAAAATAATGATTAGATTTTGACTTTCTATAAAAGGAGTGTTTTATGTTATTCCTAAAATAGAAAGTCTTTTCTTTTATTTAAAAATTTACATTGCAAAAAACTTCAAACAGGTCTACAATAACGATGAAAACGATTTAATGAAAAGGAGAGGTTTTAATGAAACAATCAATTGGTGTTGATATTGGAGGAACAAAAGTAGCAGTTGCTATTATTAATAACAAGGGAGAAATTGTAAGTCATCGACAAGCACCTAGTGAAGTCGAAAGTGCTGAAACTTTATTTGAACAAGTTGTTCGATTAATTAATGAAGAGTTAAACGAACATCCGTTTTCAATCGAAGAGATGGAAGGAATTGGAATTGGGTTGCCAGGGAAAGTAGATGTAGAGAATGGAATAGCAGTTTTCCAAAATAATATTCCATGGCCAAATTTCCCTATTGTAAAAAGATTGCAAGAAGTCTATGGTAATATTCCAGTAAAAATTGACAATGATGTAAAAGTAGCTGCTTACGCAGAGTATCGCCTGCAAAATTTAACAGAAAAAGAAATGTTTGCGTATGTTACTCTATCAACAGGGATTGCAGCAACGAATATTGTTCATAATGAAATTCTTAGAGGAGCAGGTTTCTCAGGTGAAATTGGATTTATTCCGGTTCATTTCTTTGATCAATGGATGAGCTTAGAAGAAGCTTGTTCAGGGGTTGGAATTCAAAAGAAAGCTCAAGAATTATATCAAGATCCTTCTGTGACTACTAAAGATGTGTTCGAAAGATGGCGTCAAGATGATGAAATAGCTACAGATATTATTCGCCAAGCTGCGAGCGGAATAGCAAGTAGTTTGCATGCGATGATTTGCTTATTAGATCCACATGTGATTGTATTTG
>CALATC010000136.1 GCA_937891475.1 uncultured Granulicatella sp.
GCTTCAAAGCTTTCTTTCCAAATTTCAAATTCTCTTTCAAATGGTAATGTGCTCTTCCATTCATCTTCTTCTGAGAAGCAATGTTCTGAAATAAAATGTGCTAATGCTTTGTAAGAATCAAAACAGTAATAATCCTTCTCCATTGGTAGTGCTACTTCTAATGATTCAATTCCTTGTTTTACTTGATTACGATGCACATATAATTGACTCATATTAAATCCCTCTTTTTTCTTATATTCTCTTACATTTCAAACTATATACGAAATAGTTATTTTCAGCAATCAAAATCCTTTATTCTGCTTATCGAGTCTATCTCAAACAAACAAAAACTCAACGAACTCCTCTCTACAGGAACTCGTTGAGTTTCAATTTTACAATGATTCATCTCCTATCGGTAATAGAATTTCAAATATGCTTCCTTTTCCAAGTTCGCTTTCTACTGAGATTTCTCCTTGTAGACGATGCACAATCGATTGAACAATTGCAAGCCCTAATCCATTTCCTTCTTGAACATGAGAGTGTTCTGCTTGGTAAAATTGTTCAAAGATATGTCGTTGTGCTTCAGGAGAGAGTCCAATCCCCTTGTCTTCTATCTGAACCTTTATGTGCTCATTTTCTTCAAGAATCGTAATAATTAATTCTACCGTATCTCCAGAATATTTAATAGCATTATCAATTAAATTTGTCCAAACTTGCATCATCAAGTCTGGATTCGTTTGACAATAGACAGGTTTGCTTGAAAAAGTTAGGTGAATGTCTTTCTCTTTCCATTTTTCTGTCATCAAAATAACTGCATGTCGAATTTGTTCATCCAATTGAACTCTTTTTTTCTGCGGCAAAAAGTCCTTTTCCATTTTGGTAAGTGTTACAATATCATCACATAAACGGCTCAATCTCATACTTTCCGATTGTAAAATATGCGTTAAATCCCTTCTTGTAGCTTCATCCAATTTTTCATCTGCTAATAAATCACTCACTCCGACTAATGCTGCAATGGGAGTTTTTAATTCATGGGAGAAATTGGCTATAAAATCAGCACGGTGTTGGCTACTCTTCTTTAAATCTTCAGCCATCTGATTGACATTTTGAGCTAATTGGTCAATTTCATTATGATATTTTGCAGTATCTTTTGGATATTTTCTACGATGGATTTTATGATTATAATTCCCCTTAGAAATTGCTTTAACTGATTCATTCAAATCAGAAATGGGACGTGTTAAATGAACGGATCCCCACCACATCACTAAACTTCCAATCACAATAATCGTGCCACTAAAAATCAATAACCAAATTGTTAAACTTGTTTCAATTTTTAAAAGATTTTTTAGGAAAAATATGACTGCTACTCCAATCAAACTTATCGCTATCAATATCCTAAAAAATAAGCGGAGAAAATATTTCCGAAGTGAAAATTGAATTTCTTTTTGTTTATCCATGTTTCATTGTTCCTTTATAGCCTAATCCTCTAACGGTTACAATATCAAAATCTTCATTTCCTTTAAGTTTTTGACGAAGTCTTTTAATACAAGCATCGATTAAACGTTCATCATAATCTTCTTCCATTCCCCATATATCATCTAACAAATCTAATCGTGTAAAGATTTTTTCTGGATAACTTAATAATTTATATAACAAGAAAAATTCTTTTGGGGGAATTTGTAGTTGTTCTCCTGTTGTTAACTCCGTCATTGTTAAGGCATTGTAATCTAATCGAGTGTGAGTAAAAGTCAGCACTTTTTCTGCTTCAAGTTGAGATCTTCTCAGTAATGCTTTCACTCTTAAAACGAGCTCTTCTAACCGTAGAGGCTTCACCATATAATCATCCACCCCTAATTTAAAAGCTGCTTCTAGCGATTCTAATTGAGATTTTGCTGTTATCATTAAAATAGGCAATGTATGCTTCGTTTCTCGCAATGTTTGAACGAATTCATAGCCATCCATTTCAGGCATCATAATATCTGAAATGACTAAGTCTATCTGCTGTTTTTCCATCAAATTTAAAGCTTCTTGTCCATTTTGTACGGTATAGACTGAGTAATTTTCTTGCTTTAATTTTGTTGAAATCATTGTTTTAATCGCAAAATCATCTTCACAAACTAATATACTAAACATAGTTCCTCCTTATTAGGAACATTATAGCATATTTCTTACAGGCGAACTAAACTTCCTTTTTTTAATTCATAGACAGTGTCCACATATTCTAATACAGAACGGTCATGAGTAACCATAATAGCACTCTTTTGTTTTTCTTTTACTTCTCTTTGAATTAATTGTGCAATTTCCTGTGCTTTTTCCGGATCCAAACTCGCCGTTGGTTCATCTGCTAAAATTAATTGCGGATTTCCGATAAATGCTCTTGCAATGGCAACTCTTTGTTTTTGCCCACCAGAAATTTGATTTGGGTATAAATGATAGCATCCCTCTACTCCTAATTCTTTTAATAATGTTTGAACTTCTTCTTTACGTTTAGCAGCATCTTTTTGTCCTTTTAATTTAGAAACCTCTTCTAATTGGTCTCCGACTGTCATATAAGACAATAATTGATGATCTTGGAAAATAAATCCTAATAATTCTAAACGCTTCTTAGTCCATTCACTTTGCGTTACATTTGTTAAATTTTGGTCTGCTATACGGATTTCTCCTGAATCAGAAGATAATAATAATCCAGCAATCGATAAAAACGTTGATTTTCCTGAACCTGAAGGCCCTACAATCGCAACAAATTCCCCTTTATTCAC
>CALATC010000137.1 GCA_937891475.1 uncultured Granulicatella sp.
CGTCCTTCTAACATTTCAATATGAATAAATGGCATTGCTATCCCTCCTTATTGTATGAATAGTATACGCCTATACTCGATATTTCTCAATGATCTGTTGCATGGTTTGATTACGAAACAGCACATATAAAATCACAGTATTCAACGGTAAGCTGATGATATTTTTCAAAATTCGAAGTCCCATAAAGGCTGAAAAAGCTTTTTGCGTTATCATATAAATCCAAAGCGAATTCAATCCTAAATTAATCACAAATGTAATGATTAATACCGTCACAAAAATACGTGGAAGTGTTAATTCTTTACGATACAGGCAATAGCCATAAATTAATCCACCTAAAACGGCTGTTAAAGTAAATCCAGGGAAAAAGGTACTCGCTTCCCCTCTTAGGAAATTTCCTAAAATATCTACAAAAAATCCTACAACAGCTGCTCGATAAGGTCCTAAAATCACCCCAGCAAGTGCCGCTCCGATAAATCCGAATCCGATTTGTACGAGATTCCCCATTTTAATCGATGGAATCATCTCAATAATTAAACGCATGGCAATCATTAATGCCGTTACCGTTAATGTTCGTGTTAATTGTGTTTGTTTGTTCATATTAGCATCTCCTTTTATCTGTCATAAAGAGCTGCTCCATTTAATAAATGGTCTGTCATTAAATGCAGCGAATGCGAATACACTACCGCAAAGAGTTCTCTTTTTCGTCCAATCGGCAACATCCCATCCGTTTGGCACTTAACGCAATGTATTCTACTCTGATTTGTAGTGGTTCATCTCTTCGATTGACGAAACCTTTTCCATACACTCCTTTCTACCAAAAATAGCATACCTGGTTTTTAAGTTGCCGTCAACGAAACTGTCATTCTTCGGTTTCTTTCTATCTTTTCCTAAAGAGAATTGATGAAAAAGGCGCTTTCAAGTATAATGAAAGTAACAGATAAGGATGTGAAAAGTATGAGTAATGAACGTTATTTAGTAATCGAATCGAATATGCGAAGTTTATCCTTCCATTTAGAATCTATTACAAAATCAAAATATGATAGCGACTGGCACAGCACAATCCATTCTCATCCATTTATGGAATTATTTTATGTTTTAGATGGAAAGGGAGAATTTTTAATTGAAAACCAACGTTTCCCAGTAAAGGCACAAGATTTCGTTATTATTAATCCACAAGTCGATCATACAGAAGTTTCTTCACCTGAAGAACCTCTCGAATATATTGTATTAGGAATTACAGGACTTTCTTTTTCTAACTTTTTTAATACGCAAACAAATGTCGAGCAACCTTTTTCATTTTTCAACTTACGAGACGAACAAAAGGATATTTTAGTGTATTTAAACGCAATGGTAACTGAAGCAACTAATCACTCGATGAGCTATGAATTAGTTTGTCATAATTTATTAGAAATATTGCTCATTAAAATTCTTCGAAATAAATCGTTTGAAATTGATGTTAGTCCAATTAATAAAACGACAAAAGATATTAGTCTCATTAAACACTATTTAAAAACACATTATCGAGAACAAATCTCCTTACAGGATTTAGCTGATTTAACACACTTAAGCAGATTTTATATCTCACACAGTTTTAAAAATGAAATGAATCAAACACCAATGGAATATTTGACAGATATTCGAATTGAAGAAAGTAAAGTACTCCTCTCTACAACGAATTACTCAATGTCACAAATTGCATCTATTGTTGGATTTTCAACTCAAGCATATTTTTCAAAACAATTTAAACAAAAAATGGGTATGACCCCACTCGCATACCGTAAATCTCAACTAGAATAAGGTGAAACAATGATCCGACAACCCAAACCCGAAGAAAGAAAGCAAATCATTCCGCTCATTCAAACCATTATCGAAGATATGGAGTTACCCATTTTAAAAGTAGTATCACTCAACACTCTTCATGCGATGCTAGAAGAAGCTATGCTACAAGAGAACTTTCGCTACAGTTTAACGAATACTCTTGTTTATATCGAAGACGGAACGGTTGCTGGAGCCATCTTCGGATATCATGGACATCTCGAACCAAGTATTGATGAACCATTTTATCAATTGTATGAAACGTACAATATTCCTTCTTCCATTCGTCTCTATGAAGATTCTGAAACACAAGCCGGTGAATGGTATATTGATATTCTTTCAGTACATCCAAATTATCGCAGAAAAGGAATTGGCATAAAATTACTACAAGCAGCTGAAGACTTAGCTAAACAACAAGGTGCTAGTGTCATTGCTCTAAATTGCGAAGAAATCAATGACAAAGCCTATCAACTCTATCAAAAACTAGGCTATACAGCGACTAGTACAAAAATCTTAAGTGGACATTCTTATTATCATATGACAAAAAAACTTGAGTGATATTTAATCACTCAAGTTTTTTGTTTTATATTCTATTATTGCACACTTGCTTGACGTAAGTTCACTGTACGTCCAAATGGTAAAACTTCAAAGCCTTTTACATTTTCAGCTAATAAATAGCTTTGAGAAGCTTGGTAAATTGGAGCTACTACTGCATCATTCATAATAATTTTTTCTGCAGCTAGCATTTGATTCCAACGATTTTCTGGTTGAGTCGCATAAGTAGATTTCACAGTATCTACTGCTTTATCATATTCAGGATTAGAGTATTTCCCAAAGTTAATACCGCCACCTGTAATATATTGCTCTAAGAAGTTCAATGGATCTTGATAATCTGGAGCCCAAGTTCCGTAAAAAATATCATAGTCGCTTGCACGTTGTAATTCTAAGCGATTTTTCAATGGAACAGGTTGTAATTTAAATGTTACACCTGGTAAGTTCTTTTGAATTTGCGCTTGTAAATATTCCCCTACAAGTTTTGAAGTACCTGTATCAGAAGTTAATAAAGTAACCGTTACTTCACTAACACCTAATTCTTTTTTCGCTAATTCCCATTCTTTTTGAGCTTCTTGTACATCAAATTTCAAGAAATCGCCTGATTCATCTACAAAATCTTTTCCAGTGACTTCATTTGTTGCAAAACTTTTTGGAATTAATCCTGTCGTAGGAATTGAACCATCTTTTAAGACATTATTTGTTAATGCTTGTTTGTCATAAGCCATCGCAATGGCACGACGGAAGTGTTGATTTGCTGTTGTTGGTTTCAATGTATTAAAATTCATATATCCCATTGTTGCTTTTGGTTGCGCATGGAATGTTGGTTGAGATTTATATTGATCCACAAATTGGTCACTAATCGTTGTATATTGAACTTGTTTTGAATCAAATAATTGAACAGAAGTTGCTACTTCTTTCGATACATTCACTGTTACTTCGTTTAAAGCAACATTGCTAGCATCCCAGTAGTCCGCATTTTTCACTAATTTCCAAGTTAATTCTGAACCTGTCCATCCTTCTAATTTGAATGGTCCATTTACGACTACATTCGAAACATTTGAACCATATTGATCACCTAATTTTTGAGCGACTGCTTCAGATTGCGGTAAGAAACGTGAACCAGTTAATAATTTTGGTAAATATGGAGCTGGATTTTCAAGTGTAATTTCTAATGTTTTATCATCAAGAGCTTTAACTCCTAATTCTTCCACTGGTAATTCTCCACTACGAATTTTTTTCGCATTTTTGAACACATCCGCTGATTGCGCTACATGTCCTTCTTGTGGATTCACTAATTTACGATATGTAAATACAAAGTCTTGTGCTTTTACAGCAGATCCATCTGACCATTTTGCATCACGTAATGTGAATGTATAGACTAAACCATCTTCACTCACTTTTGGTTCTTGAGCAGCCATTCCTAATTCAACTTTATTATTCGCTGCTACACGATATAATCCTTCAAAAATTTGTCCCATCATATCTGAACTTGGCACATCATCATAATCTGCACTATCTAATGTAGTTAATTCACCAAAGGTTGTCATTGTTAAGCGATTTGCAGCATTGGTTGAAGTAGATGATGAATTGCTACCACAAGCTGCTAAACCTACCGCCACTAATAAACTGGACATTAACATTTTGGTTGTTTTTTTCATAACAATTCTCCTTTTCATTTCATTCATCGTTTTCACGATAGAGTTATAGTAACAGATTTTATCCGATTTCCCAATTATTCTGCTCAAAATTTTGAAAATTTTCTGAAAATAAAAAAGGCTGCCCTTAAAGGCAACCCTTAGTTTCATTATTCATGATATACACTTTTTGTTTTGTTTAAGAATGCGTAAGCTAATCCAACAATCACACCACCACCGATAGTATTACCAATGAAAGCTACTACCCAGTGACGAACTAAGTTGAACCAGTTCATAAATTCTAGAGATGGAGAAACTGCTGAGAATTTAACAATTGAGAATGAAGCAAAGTTTGCTACCACGTGTTCTTCTCCTAAGAATACAAACATGAAAATTGCTGAAATAATAATCCACATTTTAGCTGTTTCATCTTTAACTAATAAGAATGCTAAGATTGCAACGTTAACAAAGATATTCGCTAAAACAGCTTCTAGAAGAACTTGTCCATTTCCTCTTAATGCTTTTCCTTTAACAAGACCAACGATGAAGTGTTGTACATCCATTGCATTGAAAGCTGCACTATGCGCAAATGCTGCACCAATAATCATCGCTCCAATTAAGTTGAAGATTCCACAATATAATAGAATCGTTACAGCTTTTGAAAGGCGAATATTTTTTTGATAAACTCCCGCTGTTAAGTACATCATATTTGATGTTGCTAATTCAGAATTTAAGAATAAGATATAAACGAGTCCCCAAGTAAAAATAAATGCAAAGAAAAATTTACTTAACGCTGGATTTAATCCTGCAATCACTTGTGCTGCTGCCGCCCCTGCTGCTGTACTCATTGTTAGAAAAGCTCCTGCAAACATTGAACGTAATGCATAACGTGCTTTACTTTCGTCAAACAACGCTTCTTTCTTTTGACAAGCTTTCGCTACTTTTTCTGAAAATTCATAACCTTGTGCCATATAGGTCATTTCCTCCTTTTAATGATTCTTCCTTTTTGGAATGATACTTTGTCAGTATACCACTTTTTTCACAAGGTGAGAAGATAAGATTTTATATTTTTTTAATTTCTTCATAGAATATAAATGGCTTTACATTCTATCTCGCTTTCGCTATGATGGTATAGGTTTAAAAGAACACTCTAGGAGGATTTTATGAAAAAATTATTAGCTTTAGCTTTATTAACCGTATCTTTAGGAGCATGTGCACAACCAGCAGCCCCTACTAAACAAACATCTCAAGAAACAACAACTACAGTAAAAGCTGAACAAACGATTACTGTCAATGTTAAAAAAGATGGAGAACCAATTTCAGGCAGCCCATTTACATTAACATTCAAAGATGGAGATAAATTATTAACCGTTATGAAAGAACAAATGCAAATCGTTGAAAAAGATGGTTTCGTATCTGCGATTAACGGAATTGAACAAGAACCAGCTAACCAAAAATATTGGTTATTTGATGTCAATGGTGAAATGAGCCCAGTCGGAGCTAACCAAGTTGACTTAAAACAAGGTGACGTTATCGATTGGAAATTAGAAGCATTTAAACAATAATGAAAAATACGCCTATTTTTTCCATTAGAAAAATCACACTGATCGCATTACTATCAACACTAGCCTACATTGGTAGACTGCTATTTGCCTGGATTCCAAATGTTCAACCGGTGACTGTGATTCTATTAATCATTACCCTTGAAATGGGATTAGTAGAAGGAATTTTAACTGCCAGTTTATCTATGATTCTATCTAATATCTTTTTAGGAATGGGACCATGGACCTTGTATCAAATTGCTAGTTTTGCGATTGTCATTCTTGTATTTTCTTGTTTGAAACCTTTCTGGAGACAAACTTGGAAACAACCCTTATTGAAATTAGCCTTTTTTACAATCATGGCTGGTTTAACGGGATATTTATACGGATTTGTCATTTCGATTTTTTCTGTATATTTTTATCATATTCCTAAATTTTGGGTATATTATTTACAAGGACTACCATTTGATACGCTACATGCTTTGGGAAATATTGGTTTTTGGATACTCTTATCGCCATTATTGCCACGTATTATTCAAAAGTATCAAACTAAATTTCAGTAATATAAAAAGGAGATTGAATGCCGTTCAATCTCCTTCTTTTTTGATTTCTATCGATTGACAACATTGGCAAGTTCGCTTTTTTCGATAGTCTTTATGTCGTCTTACTGTAAATTCGTCTGGAACTGGATCTTGTCCTCCTAAAATAAATGGATGACATCTCATAATTCTGCCAATTCCCATTATTACACCCTTGATAACGCCATGTTTTTCAATTGCTTGAATCATATACGTTGAACAAGTTGGTCGATAGATACAAGTTGGTGGAAATAATGGTGAAATCCACTTTTGATATCCTCGAACCAATCCAATCATGATTTTTCTCACTGAAACACCTCTACCCTTGAATCCATTTAAAAAGAACTTGTACTCCTTCTGCTGCAATCAATGTATACACATATAGTGTGACAGGTTTTGCCACTAAACAAATCGCTACGAATTTTTTAAATGTCATCTTCCCTAATCCTGCTACCATACATAAGAAATCATCAGGGAATCCTGGCAACACTAATGCCCAGAAAAAGAAACGTTCGAATTTCTTCCCATCATTTAAATAGCCAATATATTTATCATAAGTTGCTTGAGAAACAAATGCTTGAACGACTGTCTCTCCATACCGTCTTGCTAGCCAAAAATTAATCATTGAGCCAATCATAATGCCAATAAAATTATAAATAAACCCATATAAAGGTCCGAATACAAGATGCCCAACGACACAAGTTAAGCCACCCGGAATAATCGGATAAACCACTTGTACAATTTGAATGAAGATAAAGAATAATACTCCATACATTCCCAAATTGCCAACCAACTGCTGGAACGCTCCCCCAACTTCAAAATAATGATTTTTAGCAATGATGTATCCTAAATAAATCGTCAGAATCACTCCTGCTATTGTAAATAATTGAATCAACTTTCTATTAAATTCAATGGCACTATGTTTATTCATAATTTCCTCCAGTAATCTTTTCAGTGTGAATCATTTGATAAGACTACTTTAACAAATCAAATATGAAAAATCCTTGATTTTTTCTAACAAAAACAGTGATAACCTTACATTACTGTCACAATGATTCCATCCAAGGTTTATGAACAGAAACATGATTCATTAATTCTTCTTGTCGTTTCAATTGTTCTAATCGAGCTAAACGTCTGTCTTCATAGCCACTACAAATGAATTTCTCTTCTGCAGTTTCCGGTTCGATCGCTGGAACTGCAAAATCCGTTTCCCCTTCTCGAGGTAAAGCTACAAATGTCCAAAAACTAGTCGCTGCCAAATAACGTTCACCTGTTAAAACATCTTCCCCTACTACTTTACAAAAGACTTCCATACTTTTCTTTCCAACACCAGAAATATACGTTTCCACACAAACAGAATGTCCTAATGGTAATGGTTTTAAATAATTCATAGCATCAACTGAAGCAGTCACTGCTAAACGGCGACAATGACGAGACACCGTAATGGATGCACAATCGTCAATAATACGAGTTAAATTCCCTCCAAATAATGTTTGATGCATATTCACATCAAATGGAAAAATTCTTCTAGACTGAATCGCACGTGTTTGTGCGCATGTTTTGATTGTTGTATTCATACTAACTCCTCTAATATTCGATAACGCTATTGTACCATTCCTTTTCTTTTTTTCAAAAAGTATGGCTTTGAAGTTGGAATAAGTACTCTAAAATTACTTAACTAACTTCAACAAGCTTTTGTATAGCTCCTGCTATACAGAAATAGTTGTTAGTGATAAAATAAGCTAAAAGGAGGAATTAGAATGTATAGCTTAGAAAAAAATACTCAAGTTAACTTTAGAACAAATAGTGATTTGCTTGAAAGAGCAAAAGAAATTATCTCTGAATATAATCTGGATATGACAGCTAGTTTCAATCTTTTTTTAGAAAATATTGTACAAAATAAAAAATTACCCTTTGAGACAGATACCGATAAAGAACGAGAAGAATTATTGACACAATTAAGATCTGAAATCACTCAAAGTTTCAAAGATTTAGAACAAGGTAGAATCTATACTGTAAACGAAGTGAGGGCTAACCTTGGAATTTGAATCAAACTCGTATAGCTTAATAATTCCAGAATATGTTCAAAATCAACTTCGAACTATTAAAAACTACATTGAAACTATGTACTTTTCAGAGCAAGCAGGAATTAATACGGTTAATAATATTCTTCACGGATTAGAACGCTTAACAATTTTCCCTGAAGCCGGGTTTAATGCAGATGAAAGAGTCGGAAAAATCATCTATCCCCCATACAAAACTCGCTGTATCGTTTTAGGAAATTATTTAGCCTTCTATCATATCTTAGAAGATAGAAAAGCCATCTTCATTTCTAACATTATACATAGTAAACAAGATTATATTAGATTATTTAAAAGAAAATCTTAACGAGAATGGTAAACGTCCGATGACCAAGTATATTGAAAAAGAGAGCACTTCATGATATAGGACATTTTTACTTGTGTTTCATTGAGACAATTTCACTTGAATTTGCGAAGTTTGCAATTCGTTTTGTTTTGGGTATAATGAAGATACAAAAAAAGCCGAGCGCCAACTCGACTCTAATGTAGCCCGTTAAAAAGACGGTGGCTGAATTACGATATTATAAATAACATCGCTCACTCTTCCAAAGTTAGAGCGGTATTATTTTTTTGTTAGTAATTCTATTACTTTGACAATCATGGATTTTACAAGTACAATATAAACAAATAAAAATTAAAAATTACTTGTGGGCTAGTGGATATGGTCTGCACCCGCCTGTGGGCTCATCAATCAATTTAACTATTTGATGAGAAAAAAAATAACAGGACTGCCTACCCTTGAGGAATAGATAGGGCATATCTAGCGTGAGGTGAAACTCAATACGTGGAAGAGAAGGGTGCAGATGCGCCCTTCTTTTTTTATATTTTAGGAGAAGATTCAAATGACATATACTTTGGAATGGATTAAAAATTTTGATGGAAATATCAATATTCATAACGTTAATATGTCTTGCTTAGCCAATGTGATTGAGACATATGTTTCACAGTACAAGTATGTTTATCTAACAAATATGATAGACTATCCTGAAATAATTCTCTCTGTTCCTAACTCGTCCATTCCTCATCTATTAGGATTATCAAGAGAACATCATGTGAATTTACCATCAAATAATGCAGGAAGCATTTTTGAAGGTTTAAAAGATGATTGGACACTAGAACGTTTGCAAAAAGCGGATAATGGGTGGTTTAATGAAAACAAGTTCAAAATTATTGGAACTCTATTACTTTACCAAATGTTGCATTTAATCCAATGTAAATTCTACACAACAAATAATATTTTGAACAAAGAAGTTGGCAAACGATTTAGAAGAGATAACATTTATTTTGTAGTTTTCAAATTAAATAACGAGATAAGTTATACCGTTGAATTATCACGTGAGCAAGGAAATCTTTACTTCCCAAGAAGTCTTAAAATCAATGATAACTCTATCAAAAATTGTAAGGAAATAAAATTACAACTCGTTGACAAGAAACGTTTCAAACCTACGAAAGCAAGAAAAGTTAACTGGTCTTCTTAATAAAAATATTAGAAAAAAACTACTTCTATTTCTTCCACATATTACATCTACCACTGACCAACACGCGGGTTATAAATGGTCGAATTATAAGCTTTAGTCTTTCGCATAATTGCGGGGGATTTTTTTGTTACAAACCATAAATTCCCCACACAAAAAAAGAGAGCAACTCTCGTTACTCTCCCTTTTCAACTTCACTTCTTAGTCCAAACCAATTTCTTGACGAACAACATCGGCGATACGAGTTACATAATCATGACATAATTCATCTGTTGGTGCTTCTACCATAACACGTACTAATGGTTCTGTTCCACTTGGACGAACAAGCACACGACCATTTCCTG
>CALATC010000138.1 GCA_937891475.1 uncultured Granulicatella sp.
GAGCTAGTGGAGGCTTAGGCGAACAATTAGCTTATGAATGTGCCAAACAACAAGCCGGTTTAATATTAGTGGCAAGACGTGAGGAAGTCTTAAAGCAAGTAGCCAACACTTGTCAACAATGGACAAATCAACCCGTCTATTATTATGCTTGTGATTTATCGAATGCAGTTGAAGTAGAATTACTATTAGAAAAAATTCAATCCATTGATGTCGATATTGTCATTAATAATGCAGGTAGAGGCTATTTAAAACAAGCCGTTGATTTATCAAAAGAAGAAATTGAAGAAATGTTACAATTGAATTTATATACTTTAATTCAAATCACTCAGAAATATCTTCCTAAATTTATTCAGAAAAAATCAGGAATGTTCGTACAAATTGCTTCTCAAGCTGGAAAAACAGCAACTCCAAAAACTTCGGTTTATTCAGCTTCAAAATTTGGAGTGTTAGGTTATTCCAATGCTTTACGATTAGAATTAAAAGAACAAGGCATTCATGTAATGACAGTTAATCCTGGACCAATTGCGACTCAATTTTTTGAAAAAGCAGAACCAACAGGAAAATATTTAGCTAGTGTTTCTAGGTATGTTTTAACAAGTGAGGAAGTTGCAAGAAAAATTATTCGAGGAATGAAACTTCAAAAAAGAGAAGTGAATGTACCGTATAGTATGAATGTTGCAGCCAAATTAAACTTTTGTTTTCCAAAAATTGGAGACATAAGTATTTTAAAATTATTTAATAAAAAATAAGTTCTGGAGGTGATAGGATGTCTTTTGCAAATGCTAAATGGGATTTAGTCAATAATGAGATAGAGGAAAACTCTAAAGAAATTGCGAAAGCATTAGGTCTGTCTCCTTTATTGATTCAAATTTGTAGGAGAAGAGGATATCAAACTGAGGAACAAATTCAAGAATTTCTATCATCTTCACCGACATTATGGCATGATCCATATTTAATGTATGATATGGAAAAAGCTATTCAACGTATTCAACAAGCGATTGAAACGGATGAAAGTATCTTGATATTTGGGGACTATGATGCTGATGGTATTACTAGTAGTGCAGTATTATACGAAACACTAGAAATGATGGGGGCACAAGTAGAATATTATTTACCAAATCGTTTTACAGATGGATATGGTCCGAATATTCGTGTGTTTGAAGAGTATCTTGAAAAAGGAGTTTCTCTAATTATTACGGTTGACTGTGGAATTGCAGCACATGAAAGTGTTGAATGGGCAATGAGTCAACAATGTGATGTCATAGTAACGGATCACCATGAGATTCCTCCTGTTCTCCCTAAAGCTTATGCAGTGATACATCCTCGCCATCCAGATGGTGAGTATCCATTTGGAGATTTATCAGGAGCAGGGGTTGCTTTTAAATTAGCGCATGCATTATTAGGAGAACTTCCTGTTGAATTAGCTGAAATTGCTTGTATTGGAACAATCGCAGACTTAGTTAGCTTAACAGATGAAAATCGTAGTTTAGTAAAATTAGGCTTACAACAATTAAATCAAACAGAGAGAATTGGATTAAGTTATTTGTTTCAAGAATTACAATTAACTCCTGGTTCAATAGATGAAAAAACGATAGGATTTCAAGTAGGACCTTGTTTAAATGCGCTTGGAAGACTTGGAGATGCGACACCGGGTGTGGATTTATTTACAACTTTTGATGATGAAGTGGCCCAAGAAGTTGTGACTTTAATGCAACAAGAAAATGCCAAAAGAAAGCAAATTGTAGATGATATTACAGCAGAAGCTTTAGAATTAGCTAAATCTCAAATAGATCATAAAGTGTTAGTATTAGCTCAAACGAATTGGCATGAAGGTGTATTAGGAATTGTTGCGAGTCGAATCGTCGAACAATTACAAAAACCAACGATTATTTTAGGAATTCAATCAGATGGATTAATGGCAAAAGGTTCTGCAAGATCTTGCGCTCAGTTTAATCTCTATGATGCACTAACGGAATGCCAAGAGTCTTTATCTAAATTTGGAGGCCATCATATGGCTGCTGGATTAAGTGTTGAAACTGTGAAGTTACCAGCGTTTATGGAAGCTATTGAAACTTATGCGAAACAACATCCTGAATTATTGGAAGATGAAAAAGTGATTAGTATTGAAGAAGCACTATCACTATCTCAAGTAAATGTTGATTTTATAGATTCTCTTCAAGCATTAAAACCTTATGGAACAAATAATGCTGAACCAATTTTTAAAATTAGTTCCGTAACAGTCGGACAAAAACAAAAGATTGGAGCTCAGCAACAGCATTTAAAATTAACGTTGAATTCTGAAAAGCATCAGTTACAAGCGTTAATCTTTAATAAAGGTGAATGGGCGGATAGCTTAAATCTTCAAGCAGAGGTTGAAGTCATTGGAACGTTAGAAATCAATGAATGGCAACAAAATCGTTTACCTCAATTAATGTTAAAAGATATTGCGGTTAAAGATGCGTTAATTTTTGATTGGCGTACAAATAAAATTCGACCTGAACATTTATCAGTGAAAAAGGCAGCTTATTTAGTTGAAAGAGATGCGCTTAAACCATTAGTGAGTGAAAGAATTGATACAAGTTCTAAAGTCTTTTCAATGGAAGAATGGATACAAGAAGAAAAACAAGAGGATTTTGAATCGATTGTATTATTTGATTCTCCAAAATCTAAAGAAGTCATTCAAGAATTCCGTAAACACTCATATATGCAAAAAATGTATATTATTGCGTGTACACCTAAATCTATTATGACAATGGGGATTCCGACAAGGGAAAGATTTGTGGCTGTTTATCAATATTTAAAAACACATTCAAATGTTCCCTATAATGAAAAAACAGGAGAACTAGCAAATTATTTAAAAATTCCACTAGATCAATTTAAAGTGATATTAAAAGTGTTTTTTGAATTAAAATTTGTTATAATAGAAAACGGCTGTTTAAGATTGAATCCAGAGTCCACATCGATGGATTTAATGCAGTCTAACTTAATGAAACAATTGCAAGAAGAACTTTGGCTCGAAAGAGTATTTATCTATAGTCAATTTTCAGAATTAACAAATTGGCTGACAAATATGGAGGAAGAAAAATGAATTTAAAAAACTACATTGCAAGTGTACCAAACTATCCTAAAGAAGGAATTATTTTTAGAGATATTTCACCTTTAATGGCAGATGGAAAAGCATATCAATATGCGACACAACAAATCGTAGATTATGCGAAAAGCAGAGGAGCTGACATGATTGTTGGTCCAGAAGCTCGTGGATTTATCGTTGGATGTCCTGTTGCATATGAATTAGGAATTGGTTTTGCACCTGCACGTAAAAAAGGAAAATTACCTCGTGAAACAGTTTCTGTAGAATATGATTTAGAATATGGTACTGCAGAATTACATTTACATAAAGATGCTGTAAAACCAGGACAAAAAGTATTAATTTGTGATGACTTATTAGCAACAGGTGGAACAATGGATGCTTGTGCTAAATTAGTTGAAAAATTAGGTGGAGAAGTTGTTGGTTTAGCATTCTTAGTAGAATTAACAGACTTAAAAGGCCGTGAAAAAATCGAAGGATATGACATCTTTACATTGATGGAATACACTGAAGACGAAAGATAAAGAAATAGATTTTTCTGAAGTAGTAACGAAAGCCATGATAATCGTACTTGCGAATATCATGGCTTTTATACTTATCTAATACTTTCTAATATTTTTTGCACAGTTTCTAAATTTAAATGTTTGTGCTCTTTTAATAATTGTACAATTTGTGGAATTTCTTTTTCTGTCGCTCCAGCTGTTAAAGCTAGAGATTTTACTTGTAAGTTCATATGTCCTTTTTGAATGCCATCCGTTACTAATGCTTTTAATGCAGCAAAATTTTGTGCTAAACCAATAGAAGAGATAATAGAAGCTAATTCTTTAGCAGATGGATTCATCAATAATTCATGAGCAAATTGAGCGGCTGGATGAATCGCAATAGAACCACCGACTGTTCCAATTGGCATTGGAATACTCAATGTTCCTACTAATTCTTTGTCATTATGGATGTACCATTTGCTAAAAGGTTGATAGGTTCCTGATAGGGTTGCATAAGCATGAGCTCCAGCTTCAATCGCTCGCCAATCATTTCCAGTTGCAATAACGACTGCATCAATTCCATTCATAATTCCTTTATTATGAGTAGCAGCTCGATAAGTATCTACTTGGGATAGTTCACTTGCAATTTCAATTCTTTTGGCAATTTCTTCTCCAGAAATCGTCTTTGTTCCTAATTGTTCAAATGGAATACGGCATGTAGTCGTGACAACAGAATGAGTTGCTAAATTTGATAAAATTGCCATAATACAAGTCCCATTTGTAAAAGTTTCGATAGGAGATACTAAAGCTTCTAAAATAGTATTTAAAATATTTGCCCCCATTGCTTCTTTAGTATCAACAGAAACATAAAATACATAAAATGTATGATGAGGATGTTGTTTTTCTTCTACCCAAATCTTTTGAATTCCACCACCACGTTTGACAATAGAAGGGTGAGCTTCATGAGCGATAGAAAATAAGTGATCCATTTCTTTTGAAAGTTTATCCTCAATTTCTTCTATAGAATAGGGAGAATCATAGATCGCAATTTCCCCAATCATTTCTCTTTTTTCTTGAGTAGTAGTAAATCCCCCTGAACGATGAATGATTTTACACCCATTACTTGCTGCAGCAATCACGGAAGGTTCTTCTGTTACCATAGGGACGGTATAAGTTTTATCATTTACCGTTACTTCAGGTACAATACCAAGTGGTAAATCGTATAAGCCGATTTGATTTTCAATCATTTGATTGGCTACTGATTCTGGTAAGTTGAATCCATTTAATAAGTTTGCTTTCTTTTCATCTGATAGATAAGATAAGTTTGATAAAATGTTTTTTCTTTCTAGCGGTGTTTTTTGATAAAATTTATAAAATAATTGGTCGTTCATATTAAGCCCCCTTAGTTGACTCTAGTATAACAAATTTATCAGTATGAGGGGAAGATACAAGAAAAAATGTTTCAAATACTGTATACTAGAAAACAAGGAGTGATGAAATGAAATTTACAAGAACGATTCAAGAACGCTTATTTATTGTAGAAGCCAAAGAGGCTTATCAAAAAGAAGCAGAAGATTTATTAACGATTGTAGAAGATTATTTTGAAGAAAATTTAGAAGAATTAAATCAATTAATTCCAATCCATTATGGAAATATTAAAGTTGTTTCCATTGAAAATGAGTATCATGTTTGCGTTCCAAATTATGAACAAAAACAATTAGAAGAATGGATTACAGATTGTAGTTATTTCTTAGAAATTGTTCAAAAAACATTTAAAGCAGGTAAACGTACGAAAACATTAGGAAAGTTAGTTCCATTCCGTTTTGATAGTCCTGTTATTATTGCGAATCATACATTTGAAGTGGAAGATTTTTATGCGCATCGTTTTGATGATGAAACATGGTATATAGCACCTGTTGATCAAGAAATTGAATCTCAACCATTATCAGGAGCAAAAGCTTATGAAATTTTCCCTGATTATCCAAACTTTTATGATATGATGCATTTACCAACAGATACTATTGTTATTTTTCATAAAGGAGAAATCGTATCTGTTTTAAATGAAGATAGTGAAGATATTTGGAATTTATAGGAGGATGCTATGACGGTTGATGTAATTTGCAAAGTAGAGCGTACCATTCTTCCATATGAGTGTGATTGGAAAGGAAATTTATTATTAAGTCAAGCTTTAGGAATGATGATGTTAGCTTCTAGAAAGCAACAACAACAATTAGAAAATCCAAGCTTAGTTTATGAAAAGGGCTATACATGGATTGTTATCCAACACGAAATTGAGATTCATCGCATGCCAAAAGTAGATGAAGAAGTCATCATTGAAACAGAAGCAATTAGCTATAATAAATTTTTTACTTATCGTGAATATCGCATTCTTTCAAAAGAAAGTGAAGAGTTGTTTAAATGTTTGACGACATTTGCCATGCTTGATATGAACGCACGTAAGATAGTTTCTATAGATGAAGAAGTTGTGTTGGAATATCCATTATCAATTGGAAAAGAAATGAGAAAAGCAACTCGAATTCCTAAAAAAGATTTTACAGATGCACCAACAGGGGAATACAAAATTCGAATCAATGATATTGATGCTAATCTACATGTTAATAATGCTCGTTACTTTGATTTTGCTTTTAGTGAATTAGGAATGGAGTTTTTAAAGGAACATCAGTTAAAACAAGTGGTGATTAAATATGAAAAGGAAGTATTACCAGAATCAACCATTGCATGTTCAACTTTATGGGAAGAAAATGAAAAAGAAAGTCAAGAGAGAACACAAACGTATCATTTAATTTCTCAAGATGGGAATCGATGTGCGAATATTCAAATGGAGTGGGAAGAAATTGCATAAAATAGTTTGCATTTTATTCAAACATCTGATACAATAATTTTTGTGTAAAATATGCAGCAGAAATAAGAGAAGCTCGTCAACAGTCCTATCCATTCAGAGGAAGGTAGTAACCACGGCTGCAAAGGTGAACCCTAGTAGAGACTGCACGAATCTACTGTTTCGCAATTATTTTACTCCATAAAAAATTTTTTATTATTGGAGGAATGTTCAATGTCACGTTACACTGGACCAAGCTGGAAGTTATCTCGTCGTTTAGGCATTTCACTTTCAGGAACAGGAAAAGAAATCGCTCGTCGTCCATACGCACCAGGTCAACACGGACCAAACAGCCGTAAAAAATTATCTGAGTATGGTCAACAATTACAAGAAAAACAAAAACTACGTCATATGTATGGTATGAACGAACGTCAATTTGCTACTTTATTCAAAAAAGCTGGCAAAATTAAAGAAGGTAAACATGGTGAAAACTTCATGATCCTTCTAGAACAACGTTTAGATAACGTAGTTTACCGTTTAGGATTAGCTTCAACTCGTCGTCAAGCTCGTCAATTAGTAAACCACGGTCACGTTACTGTAAATGGTAAACGTGTAGATATCCCTTCATTCCAAGTACAAGTTGGAGATGTTGTTGGTGTTCGTGAAAAATCACGTAACTTAACAATCATTAAAGAATCTTTAGAATCTTTATATGGACGTCCAGAATTTGTTACATTTGATGAAGAAAAATTAGAAGGTTCATTAAACCGTCTACCATTACGTGATGAGTTAACATCTGATGTTGACGAATCATTAATCGTTGAATATTACAACAAATTAGGCTAGTCATTTTCTATACTAGCTCTAACCCAAGAATCGCGGTATTATCGCATTCTTGGGTTTTTATTTTTTGCCAAAACTGGCTCAAAGTGGCAAAAACGACAAAAGTTTGCCCCTTTTTTGCCCCATCGTTTTTATCGTAATAGTAGAACCATTATATTGATATTTTTAACTTAGAAAAGCTAAATTAGTTGAAACAATTTTCAATTGATGATAATATATATCCTGTATCATTAGGGATACTACAGGCAAAGGGAAAAGTTCCTTAACATTTCAGGAAAAGGAGGCAGTATATGAGTCAAGTCATCCCTGAAGAAATGCTGAATCAAATTCAATCGCAAGTTAATATTGTTGATATTATTAGTCAGTATGTTTCTTTAAAAAAAAGAGGGAAAAATTATTTTGGCCATTGTCCTTTTCATGATGAACGGACACCTTCATTTTCAGTAACAGAGGAAAAACAAATCTATCATTGCTTTAGTTGTGGTAGAGGAGGGACAGTTTTCTCATTTATATCAGAAATTGAAGGATTATCTTTTGTTGAATCAGTAGCAAAAGTTGCGGAATTAGCTCAAATCCCGTTTGAAAATAAATATTCGATTTCTCGACCAACGGTTCAAGATACTTATCAACCGCTTGTTGCGGCTCATGAAAAAGCTGCTGAATTTTATCAACATGTGTTATTGCAAACACGTGGAGGTGAAAAAGCACTAGAGTATTTACAAAATCGAGGATATACATTAGAGACGATTCAGACCTTTAAAATGGGATTAGCTTTAAAAGATCGCACTTATGTGACGAATTTAATCAAACAAATCCCATTAACGCCTCAACAAATGGAAGAATCAGGATTATTCGTTTCAAGAAATGATGATTTTATCGATCGTTTTTATCAACGGATTATGATTCCTCTTCGAAATGAACAAGGAAAAGTAATTGCTTTTTCTGGTCGAATTTTACCGAATGATGATGACATGGTTGATGAACAAGAGGCAAAATACTTAAATAGTTCAGAAACACCTATTTTTAATAAGCGACAGTTCTTATTTAATTATGATTTAGCAAAATCAGCGATTCGTAAAACTGGACAAGTTGTCTTATATGAAGGGTATATGGATGTCATTGCTTCTTGGCAAGCTGGTGCGAAAAATGGAGTAGCATCAATGGGAACCTCCTTAACAAAAGAACAAATTCAAATTTTGTCACGTGTAGCAAATGAAATTATTATTGCTTATGACAGTGATAGAGCAGGATTAGATGCAACGAATCGAGCGATTGAATTATTGCAAGAAAATTCAGCATTAACGATTTCAATTCTGTCTTTAGATGCGGGTAAGGATCCAGATGAATTTATTCAGCAAAGAGGTGCAGAAGCTTACCTTGAACAGTTAGCTCATCATACGGAATCTGTTTTCCAGTTTAAAAAGCGATATTTTTCAAAACAATATCGTTTAGAAATTGAACGAGAAAAAGTTCAATTTTTAGAACAAATGACGATGGAATTAGCAAAAATTTCTAAACCGATTGAACGTGAATTTGCAATTAAATCATTATCTGATGAGTTCGGAATTTCTGTAGAATTACTTTCCAGTCAAGTCAATTTTGTTCAACGAAAATTCAAGCAACAATCTTCTTACTCAACAGGGGAGTGGACGTCAAATCCTATGAGAATTTCACAGGATAGTCCAATGGAAGTTTCTCAGAAACAACTTCTCTATCGTTTGCTACATTCTCCAGAAGCATGGAGTTATTTAGCAAGAAAAAATGAAGAGTTTGAATTTCCATCGGTAGACTACCAACAATTTTATATTTTGTTGAGAAGCTATCGTGAGCAGCATCTTGAAGAATTATTAGTTCAAGAATTTATGAACTTTTTAGATGAATCGGATACCGTCAATCGAAATTTATTGTCGATGATTGAATGGCTAGAAATGCCTGAGGAATGTACCGAAAAAGAAGTTCATGATTTATTGTATTTCTTATCAAAAAAAGAAGATTTAAAACAACAATATCAAAGATGTATGCAAGAAATGAAAGAAGCTCAATTATCAAACGATGCTGTAAGAGCCAATCAATTGATGATAGAGTTAGTGAATATTCAGAAACAATTAAAAAAATCATGAATGGAGGAATAGTGGATGACAGTTGAAAACAATAAGAATGGTCAAACGCTAAAAGAAGCTACAAGTAAATTGTTAGCAGAACGAAAATTGTTTGGACAAATTTTATATGATGATTTATCAACGCAAATTGCGATTCCATATGAATTAGATGCAGAAGGAATGGATAAATTAATCCAACAATTCGAAGATGCTGGAGTTAGTGTAGTAGATGCAGATGGTGGACCAACTAGTCGTCAATTATCTTCAGAATCTGCGAAAGAACCTGAAGTAGAAATGACAGAAGACGAAACAGCTTTATCGTCAAATGTAAAAATTAATGACTCTGTTCGTATGTATTTAAAAGAAATTGGACGTGTTCCATTATTAAGTGCGGATGAAGAAGTAAACCTTGCTTTACGTATCCAACAAGGAGATCAAGAAGCAAAACAAGAATTAGCAGAAGCTAACTTACGTTTAGTAGTTTCGATTGCGAAACGTTATGTAGGACGTGGAATGCAATTTTTAGATTTAATTCAAGAAGGAAATATGGGCTTAATGAAAGCTGTTGAGAAATTTGACCATACAAAAGGGTTTAAGTTTTCAACATATGCTACATGGTGGATTCGTCAAGCAATTACTCGTGCCATTGCTGACCAAGCACGTACGATTCGTATTCCAGTTCATATGGTAGAAACCATTAATAAATTGGTTCGTATCCAAAGACAACTATTACAAGATTTAGGACGCGAACCTACTCCTGAAGAAATTGGGGCAGAAATGGATTTACCTACTGAAAAAGTGAGAGAAATTCTAAAAATTGCTCAAGAACCAGTGTCATTAGAAACTCCAATTGGGGAAGAAGATGATTCACATTTAGGGGACTTTATCGAAGATGATAATGCAACAAGTCCAGCTGAACATACAGCATATGCATTATTAAAAGAACAATTAGATGAAGTATTAGAACAATTAACGGATCGTGAAGAAAATGTATTACGTTTACGTTTTGGTCTAGACAAAAATGGAGAAATCCGTACATTAGAACAAGTAGGCCAAGTATTTGGAGTTACTCGTGAAAGAATCCGTCAAATTGAAGCGAAAGCACTTCGCAAATTACGTCATCCAAGTCGTTCAAAACAATTGAAAGATTTCTTAGACTAGTATTGATGGAGACTGGGCAGTAGCCTAGTCTCTTTATTTTTAAATGAAAGGAGAAACTTATGTTTCGTCAAATTTTAAATGGTTTTTGTATGGCATTAGCTGATAGTGTTCCCGGTGTTTCTGGAGGAACAGTAGCTTTTATTATGGGATTTTATGACCAATTTATTGGTTCTATTCATGATATGGCTTTTGGAAGTAAACAAGAGAAGAAAGCAGCTCTTACTTATTTAGTAAAATTAGGAATTGGTTGGAGTATCGGAATGGTCAGTGCTATTTTAGTTTTATCTTCCTTATTTGAATCTCATATTTATGGTGTGAGTTCTTTATTTATTGGATTTATTGCAGGTGCTATTCCTTTAATGATGATGGAAGAAAAAGAATCTTTGAAAAAGCCTTTAATGGGAATTTTTTACATTTTACTAGGAGTTGCGATTGTAGCTGGAATCACTTGGATGAATTCTAGTACTGGTAAAGGAAGTTTTGATTTAAGCCAATTTTCTATTGTTGATTCCATTAAATTATTCTTTATCGGGATGATTGCAATTTCAGCAATGTTTTTACCAGGAATTTCTGGTTCAACATTATTATTAATTTTTGGAGCATATATTCCAGTTGTATTTGCTGTTAAAGAAGTTTTAACGTTCCACTTAGCGTATGTTCCAAGTTTAGCTATTTTTAGTTTAGGGGTGTTAGCTGGAGCATTATTTGTGGTTAAAGCTATTAAATATTGTTTAGAACATTATCGTAGTCAAATGATTTATGGCATTATTGGAATGATGATTGGTTCATTCTATGCGATTGTAATGGGACCAACGACATTAAAAATCCCTCAAGAAGCAATGAATTTTTCTACATTTTCACCAATTGCAGCTTTAGTAGGTCTATTATTAGTATTAGGATTACAAAAATTAAAGGAAAAGGATTCTAAATAGATGACAGAATTACAAATTCTAGATGGATTCCAAAAATTACATCATCCAATATTAGACTCTATTATGATTTTTATCACGTCATTAGGAAATGTTGGATTCATTTGGTTAGTACTAATTGCAGTTTTGTTAATGAATAAGAAAACAAGAAATCTAGGAATTCTTTTAGCGATTGCGGTAGTAGTCAACACGATTTTATGTAATGGTTTGATTAAACCTATCGTAGCAAGAACTCGTCCTTATGAGGTTAATTCAGCGGTGTCTTTATTAATTTCAAAACCAATAGACTATTCATTCCCATCAGGGCATACAGCTATTTCATTTACAGTAGTTAGTGTATTGTATTTCCTTCGTACGAAAAAGTACTGGATTTTGGCGTTTATACTAGCTAGTCTCATTGCTTTTTCAAGAATGTATTTATACGTTCATTACCCAACAGATGTACTAGCAGGAGCCATCGTAGGAACATTCAGTGGCTGGCTTACCGTAAAATGGAGCCAATCAAAACATAAAAGATTTGTATAAGAAGAAGGTATAAAAGCAGAGCAATAGCAAAGCTTTTATACCTTTTTACTTTGAAACTAAATATTAAATATTTTTAATCCATCTAACTATCTTTTTGAAATTCATAATCAATCCAATAACAATTAACGCAAATACAACTGTAAAAATTAAAACACCGTTCATATAAATTCCTCCTTTATAGAGAAAGCTTTCCATAATGATTTTAAACACTTTATCCAATAGAGTTTTAGATTAAAGTTTATAAAAAGTATCTCCATTTTTATACCTTTGAGGATTTATAACCATCATAACAAAACCTCCTAATAATCATAATAAAATTTGATAACGTTTTCTTGTTAAGATTATAGCCTGTCTCTTATACACA
>CALATC010000139.1 GCA_937891475.1 uncultured Granulicatella sp.
TAACTCGTTCATAAATATATTATAAAAAAGATTTAAAGGAGGGATATTATGACTACTTATATTTATGCAAAACAATTTTATTTTGAAACTGAAGTGAAAGGGCCTGGATATTTACCAGTTTTAGATTCTGGAGTATTCGGAGAGTTTCAAGAAGAAAAACCAACAGACGGCTCTATTGTAGACTACTCTACTTATAGCATTGCACCAGGTCTTGTAGATACACATATTCATGGATATAAAGGTGCAGATATCATGGATAATGATGTAGAAGGCTTAAAAACCATTTCTGATGGATTACCTAGTTGCGGAGTTACTTCTTACTTACCAACCACTTTAACTGCTTCAAGAGAATTATTAAATGATGTCTGTCAAACTATTGGAGACAATGCCGCATCTATTCCTGGAGCTAAAATTAGAGGGATTTTCTTAGAAGGTCCATTCTTTAGTGAAATTCATAAAGGGGCTCAAAATCCTAAATATATGGGAGATCCAAAAACAGAAATTTTAGATGAATGGCAACAAAAAGCAAATGGTTGGGTGAAGAAAATTGCAATTGCTCCTGAACGTGATGGAGCCGTTGACTTTATCAAACATGCTGTAAAAGAAGATATCTACGTTGCCTTAGCTCATACAGATGCAACATATGAAGAATGTAAAAATGCAGTTGAAGCAGGTGCAAATATTTTCGTTCATACTTATAACGGTATGCGTGGACTTCACCACCGTGAACCAGGAGTTGTTGGTGCAGCTCTAACTCTTCCAAATGAATTTGATGTATTTGACGAATTAATTTGTGATGGTCACCATGTTCATCCAGTTTCAGCGAATATTGTCATGAATTGTTGCGGACGTCACCGTACAGCTCTCATTACAGACTGTATGCGAGCTGGCGGATTAGGCGAATGCGAATCTACATTAGGAGAATTTGACGTTATTGTAAAAGATGGCACAGCTCGATTGAAACATAATGGCAGCCTTGCTGGTAGCATTTTAGAACTAATCCAAGGTGTTCAAAATGTTGTAAAATGGGGAATCGCAACTCCTCATGAAGCTTTATTAATGGCTAGTTTAGTCCCTGCAAAATCAGTAGGAATTGACGATGTTTGTGGACACCTAGAACCAGGATATGCAGCAGACTTTATCGTATTAGATGATGACTTACAATTACAAGCCACTTATTTAGACGGTAAACCTTACTTTGAAAAATAAAAAAGTTAGACAGAGAATATAAGGCGTGAGAAACCCTTGCAATAAAATGATTAGGAGTGTTAAATATGTCAAAACTAACAATTACAAAAGGAAAATACGAACATCTACGTCGTTTATCAAATGAAAATCATGTTATCGGCGCATTAGCGATCGACCAACGTGGTTCTCTTAAAAAAATGATTGCTGCTGGAAATCCAGATCAAACAGGTGATGAAGGGATCATCCATTTCAAAGAATTAATTTCTGAAGAATTAACAAAATATTCAAGCTCAATCTTATTAGACCCAGAATATGGATTACCTGCTGCAGAAAAAAGAAATGCAGACTGTGGATTATTAATTTCATATGAAAAAACAGGATATGACGCTGCTGAAGTTGGCCGCTTACCTGACTTATTACCAATCTGGTCAGCTAAACGTATTAAAGAAATCGGAGCAGATGCTGTAAAAGTATTACTATACTATGATATTGACGAAGATCCAGCTATCAACGATATTAAACACGCATGGGTAGAACGTGTTGGTAGCGAATGTACAGCTGAAGATATTCCTTTCTTCTTAGAAATCGTTTCTTATGATGCAAGTAATGAAGATGTAAAATCTGCTCACTATGCAAGCTTAAAACCTCATAAAGTAAATGATGCGATGAAAGTCTTCTCTGATCCTCGTTATCAAGTAGACGTATTAAAAGTGGAAGTTCCTGTAAATATGAACTTCGTAGAAGGCTTTACAGCTGAAGGTGTTGAACCTGTTTATACTCGCCAAGAAGCTTTAGCATACTTCAAAGAACAATCAGAAATTACACACTTACCATTTATCTTCTTAAGTGCAGGTGTTTCTGCATCATTATTCCAAGAAACATTACGTTTCGCTCAAGAAGCAGGTTCTAAATTCAATGGTGTATTATGTGGACGTGCTACTTGGAAAGATTCAGTAGCAGTTTATGCAACTGAAGGGGACGAAAAAGGTCGTGCATGGTTAGCATCAACTGGTCGTCAAAATATTGAAGACTTAAATGTTGTGTTAGATGCAACAGCTACTTCATGGTTAGATCGTGTAGAAGTAAAATAAGTTACTAAACGCAAAAAAAGGTTGGAGTTATTCTCCAGCCTTTTTTAGTTGGTTTTCTAATTTTTTCATTCTTAATTTTTGAATCCATTCATACAATACAATTAAAA
>CALATC010000140.1 GCA_937891475.1 uncultured Granulicatella sp.
GAATGAAAATGGCGATTATATATTTTTTTATATAACCGTCATTTATTTTAATGAAAGTTGTTTTCATTACATTTATTTTCGCTAAAATGATTGATATAATAATCATTCTAAGCATTATCCTTTAAATGTCGATTTTGAAAGCACAAAAAAAGCTTATGACCAAAACGGTCATAAGCTTTCATTTTTCTATTCTGCGATTTCAACTACGAGGTAACGATGTGGTTCTTTACCTTCTGAGTGAGTTGAGATGCGTTTGTTTTTACTTAACGCAGCGTGAATTTGTTTTCTTTCATACGCTGGAAGTGGTTCTAAGTAAACAGGTTGTTTTGTTTTTAATACTTTACGAGCTGTTCTTTCCGCAATTTGTTGTAATGTTTCACTACGGCGTTGACGGTAATCACCAACATCCACTTGAACTGAAATACGTCCTTTAACGAAACGGTGTACAGATACTTGCGCAAGTACTTGTAAAGCATTCAAGATTTTACCATGTTTTCCGATTAAAAGACCTTGTTTGTCTGTGTCGAATATGAAAGTCATGCGGTCACGACGTGCTTCAACCGTTACTGTTGCTTCAGCGCCGTATGTTTTAGCGATGCCTTCTAAGTATTCTTTTGTCACACGAGCAGCTTCTTCTAATTGGTCTACTGTTTCTTCGTAATCAACTTCTCCCGCTTCTTCTTCTTCGAAATCATCTTCCTCGAAGTCTTCTTCAGGAACTTCTACTGTTTCTACAGTTGTTTCTTCCACTGTTTCAACAACAGGTTCCACAACTTCTTCTACTACTTCTTCGCTAACCATTGTAGCAACTGGTGTTAATTCCACTTCAGCATTTTTTTGACCGAAGCCAAACAATCCTTTTTTACCTTCAGAAATGATTTCCACAAACACTTGGTCTTGCGGTAATCCTAACTGACGTAATCCTTTTTGGATTGCTTTTTCTACTGAAACGTCACTTACTTTAATTGTATTTGTCATCGTAAACTCTCCTACTCTATAAAAATCATTGTTATTATCTCATGATTGAGACATTTCAACAAGAGCTCTATAAGAATTATTTTCCGTGTCTTTTCTTCGCTTTTTCGAGCGCTCTTGCACGACGTTTTTTCTCAGCGGCAATTGCTTTTTGCTCTTCTTGGAATTTAAATGGATTATTTAATAGTAATGTTTGGCCTACCATAAATACGTTTCCGACTACCCAGTAGAGTGATAACGCACTTGATAACCCAAGAGACATAAATAGGATCATTGCTGGCATGACATACATCATAACTTTACCAGCGCCACCAGTATCTTGCATTTTCATTGATAACCATGTTGTGATGTACGTAGTTAATGCTGCTAAGACTGGTAAGATGAAATATGGGTCTGGTTGGTCTAATTGGAACCATAAGAAATGACCTGTTTTCAATACGTCTGTACGACTGATTGCTTGATACAATGCCATCATAACTGGCAATTGAATTAATAATGGTAAACATCCAGCATATTGGTTGATACCTTCACGCTCATATAAAGCGTTCATTTCAGCTTGAAGCATTTCTTGTGTTGCACGGTCGCGTGCTGAATACTTCTCACGTAAAGCTTTAATTTCTGGTTGAAGAATCGCTTGTTTACGCGTGCTTTGGTATTGGAAGTGCATTAAAGGAACCATAATTAAACGAGTAATAATCGTAAAGACGATAATCCCTAATCCATAACTTCCACCTAATAGGTTTGATAACCAGATGATAAATTGAGATAAATTATATAGAACAATTCGATCCCAGAATCCTGTACTAGACTCCGTAATTGGAGAAGTTCCACAGGCCGCTAAAAATAAAGTTAAAACTGCTAATGATAAAATCAATTGGCTTTTTTTCTTCACTGAAAAGTCCCACCTTTTAGAATATTTAATTTTCAACGATTCCTATTTATAGTAGGAATCTTAATTTTTAGGTAATAATGTAGCTAATTTTAAAACATGCATCATACTGCTTTTCATTTCTTGATAAGACATTTGTACGATGGGTTGACGAGCAATGACGATAAAATCTACATCTTGCGCCAATTGGTCGTCCAGTTCCATTAAAATATGACGGATTCTTCTTTTTAGACGATTACGCGTAACCGCATTTCCAAGTTTTTTGCTGACAGAGATTCCCACACGAAAATGGGATTGGTCTTCCTTATTATATTTATAAATAACGAATTGACGGTTCGCTGTCGATTTTCCCTTGTGGAATACTTTTTGAAATTCGCGGTCTTTCTTTACTCGAAACGATTTCTTCATCTACTTGAATCTCTCCAGTCACTCAAATGGTTTTTAAAAAAAAAGACCACTGAGACGTTCAGTGATCTAAGCTGCTAAAACTTTTCTACCTTTACGGCGTCTGCTTGCTAATACTCTACGGCCATTTTTTGTGCTCATACGTTTACGGAATCCGTGAACTTTTTGACGTTTGCGTTTGCTTGGTTGATATGTTCTTTTCATTCGTGTGCACCTCCTACTGTAAATGAAATATCTAGTCTCCCTAGACAGTCTAGTACATTATAAATATAAAATGTTTACTTGTCAATATAAACTATCTAATCACTAAATTACTGAAGTATCATAACATAATCAGACTAAAAATTTCTACAAATAACTGTTGATTTCGCTCTATTTTTTTAATTATTCACATCGATGGTGGATAGTTTTTTTGCATAAAAGACGATTTCCACAGACTTATGAACAATTTATCCACAAAATAACATCCTGTTTACAAAAATTATGCACAATGGTGGATAACTCTATTAAATTCCTTTTATATCAACTTTTTTAGTTGTTTATAACTGCTCTTTTTTTGTGTATATCTCTGTGAATTTCCACTTTTTCATTCGACTTATCCACCGTTTTGTGGATAAAGTTATCCAAATCTCACTTTTTTTGTGATTTTCTCCATCCGATTGTGGAAAACTTTTTTGAAAGATGGTACACTGTTAAATGGATTAGAATCTTGAAAACGATAGAAGGAGGTGCATTTATGAATTCCATCCAAGAATTTTGGAAACTATTATTAGAACACTTTGAAAAAACAAATTCCGAATTTACATTTAACCACTGGATTAAACCAGCTGAACCGATTCGAATTGAACAAAATATTCTCTATATTAAAGTGCCTTCTAAAACATTTGCGAGATATTGGCAAGATAACCTTATTAGAGACATCATGGAAATTGGATATGATTACTTCAGACAATCGTTTGAACCACGTTTTATCGATTCAGAAGATGAAGGTCCAGTAAACACTCCATTCCACAAAGGAGTCGAAGAAATTCAACCAAATATTCCTGAAACTCCTACAATGGTTGCCATCGAGGAAGACTCGCATTTGAATCCTAAATATACATTTGAAACTTTCATTATTGGGAAAGGAAATCAAATGGCCACGGCTGCCGCGCATTACGTTGCGGATAATCCTGGTAATACTTACAACCCTCTTTTCTTCTATGGAGGTGTAGGTCTTGGAAAAACTCATTTAATGCAAGCCATTGGGAATAAATATAAGAAGAGCCATCCAAACGCACGTGTCAAATACGTGACGAGTGAAGAGTTTATGAATGAAATGATCGCTTCGATTGGATCAAAAACACCGCAAGAATTCCGCAATCGTTACCGTAATGTGGATATCTTATTGGTCGATGATATTCAATTCTTAGCGAAAAAAGAAGCAACTCAAGAAGAGTTTTTCCATACATTTAATGCGCTTTTCAATAACCAAAAACAAATCGTATTAACGAGTGACCGTCAACCAACGGAAATTAAAGAATTACAAGAACGTCTCGTATCTCGTTTCGTATCTGGTTTATCCGTAGATATTACGCCACCAGACTTAGAAACGCGTATTGCGATCTTACAAAATAAAGCCACTTCTCTTGGCTTTAATATTCCAATTGAAGTGTTGAGTTATGTCGCAGGTCATATTCAATCAAACGTCCGTGAATTAGAAGGAGCTCTTATGCGTCTTCAAGCGTACTCAGTTATGGTCGGACAAGATATTTCAACAGACTTGGCTGCAGAAGCGTTGCAATCGTTCCTTCCTGGAGGCGACGAGAAGCTTCTTACAGTTCATGATATCCAAAGCGCCGTTGCGAAATACTACAATATTACAGTAGAAGATATTAAAGGAAAGAAAAGAACGAAGACGATGGTTCAACCGCGTCAAATTGCGATGTATCTTTCTCGTGAATTAACACGTGTTTCTCTTCAAAAGATTGGTGCTGATTTTGGTCGTGACCACTCAACGGTTATTCACGCCTATGAAAAAATTAGCCAAGAAGCTAAAGATGATCCAGAAACGATTCGCGTGATTAATGAAATCAAGCATTCGCTCGGTTATTAAGCTGTGGATAAGTGCCAAAAAACGGTGGAGTTTTCCACAATGGTTATCCACAACTAAAAATGGTCTCTGTTATAAGGAAAATAGACTTTTCCACAATATACACAGGCCCTACTACTATTACTATTTTATTAATAAATAAATTAAATATAAAAGCACACCCTAAAGGAGGCAGTTATGAAATTTTCAGTAAACAGACAAGGGTTCTTAAAAAATCTTGTAGATGTGCAACGTGCAATTCCATCAAAAACAACAATTCCGATTTTGACAGGGATTAAATTAGTTGCTAGTGAAGAAGGATTAACATTAACAGGTAGTGATTCAGAAGTTTCTATCGAAGTATTCTTACCAATCGAAGACGAAGAATTACAATTAACAGTCCAAGAACCAGGTAGCATCGTTCTTCCTGCTCGTTTCTTTGGAGAAATCGTTAAAAAATTACCTTTAAATGTATTCACACTTGAAACAAATGATCAATTACAAGCAACAATTACAGCAGGTAATGCATCATTTACATTAAATGGATTATCAGCAGTAGATTATCCACAATTACCAGAAATCGAAAAAAATCATGTCATTACAATTCCTGTTCCATTATTTAGACAAGTGATTGTACAAACAGCCGTTGCCGTTTCAACTGCAGAATCTCGTCCAATCTTAACAGGGATTCATATGGTGATTAAAGACAACCAATTAAAAGCAGTCGCAACTGACTCTCACCGTTTAAGCCAACGTATCATTCCACTACAAATGCCAGCTGGAAGTGATGCATTGACTTTCGAAATGACATTACCTGGTAAAACATTATTAGAATTATCTCGTATCATCGACGGATTAGAAACAATCGATTTTGCGATTACAGATAATCAAATCTTGTTCCAAACAGAAACATTATCTTTCTACTCTCGTTTATTAGAAGGAATGTACCCTGATACAGACCGTTTAATTAACGACGGAGCGAACACTTCAATTACAGTGGTTGCTAGCGAACTTGTAGCAGCTGTAGAACGTGCTTCATTAATGTCACATACGGATAAAAACAATATCGCGACATTAACACTTTCATCGGAACGTATTCTATTAACAGGGAAATCTCCTGAAGTCGGTACGGTTGAAGAAGAAATCGCTGTGGAAAACTTCGAAGGAGCTCCACTTGAAATTTCATTCAACCCAGACTACTTAAAAGAAGCGTTGAAATTATTCGGTTCTTCAGAAGCGGTCATCAACTTCTTAGAAGCAAACCGTCCATTCACATTGAAACTAAAAGAAGACCACTCTGGTATTCCACATAGCTTCATTCAATTAGTGACACCTGTTCGTACATTCAACGGGTAATCATAGAGAATCAAACTTTCACTCGAGCTTTCATTTTGAAGGCTCGAGTTTTTTTATTTGGCTCTTTGTCAAATAGTGTTGATGAAGAATTTTAGGAAGGGATTAAGC
>CALATC010000141.1 GCA_937891475.1 uncultured Granulicatella sp.
TGCTTCTACTAATTCTTTTGGACGTAAGAAACTTCCTACGTGGTCTACTCTAAATGGCGCTTGTTGTTTTGTCATAATATATTCCTCCTAAAATAAAAAATCCTTACAGTTTTTCACTGCAAGGACGAAAATTCGCGTTACCACCTTGGTTTAGAATTATTTCGCAATAATTCCCTCTATAAGTATCTTTATACTCTTGCTATATCGGGCTACCCGTAGATATTTAATCATTCAATATCTAACACTCCAAGGCCATCTTCAAAAATTCAATCTTGATCTCTTTTCACCTACCGAGACTCTCTAAACAAGTTTCCTTTTTTACTCACCTTTTCACAGTGCTGTTCTTTAACTGAACTTAGGATAACAGGAGAAACTGTTCTAGTCAATTATCTAATTATTATCTTTAGTTATAGTTTAAAACTATACTTTAAACTACAAAAACTCCATAGTTTTCACTATGGAGTCTATATATCAATATCACCATGGTCTTAAATCATATAAATATTTTTTTAGTAAAGTAATTAAACAATCCCTAATTCTTTTAATAATTCTTCTTTAGAATATTTTTCTCCTTTATTATTAGGATCAATTTGATGAATCATATTTTGATAAAACTCATCTACAACTACTTCACCATTTTCATTAATCATCTCATTAGAAATTTCAGGGAAATCTGTACTTATAGATAATACTTCTTTTTCAGTCATTTCTACATACTCCCCTCTCTTCTATTATTATAAAGCTTTTTTCAATTTTCTTAAATAATATTCACCAAAGAATAGCCCTAATCCATTCAGGATGACAAAAGCTACAGCACCTATGATATACCCAATGTTTTCTGGAAGGAAGTGAATAATTGGGAAAGATGCCACTATACAAAGGATTAAAAGGATAAATAAAATAAACATTAAAAATCCTAATAAAAATTTATTTCCTCGACTTTGTAGTTCAACAATATTACTCCAATTCGGAACACGTAGTCGATAATCTCTTTCAAATCCCCAAGCTGATAAGCCAAAACTAATCGAAAACCAAGTAACTATTATTGTTAATACTAATAAAATTGGCATGCGTAGTACTAATAATACAATACTTAATGATAGAATTGGCACAGAAGATTGCGTTAAAAATAAGACTTTAAATTTTTCACGAGCATATTTTTTCATATCAATTGGTAATACTTTTAAATATTCAAAATTTTCTCTTTCTAAAGAAAAACCAATACTTGTTAAGTTATTTCCAAAGGAATTCGTCATTGCAAACATTAGTGCAAATAATAAAAACGAAAGTAAAAATCGGAAGGTAAAAAATTCTGTAAGATTAACCCCTTCTCTCGTTACTCCAAAAATCATTGGTAATAACATCAAAAACGGTAAAATACTTGGTGCAATGATTCCTTGAACAATAATGGAGCCTTCTTTCATTAATTGGATATGGTATTTTCTCACTAATTTTGAAAAATTATCCAATGTAAAGCTACGAACTCTTTTAGAATATTGTTGAATTGAACTAACTTCCATCGCTTTTTCATAAAAGGTTGGCAATACTTTATAGTAAATATTCACCAATAAGAGAACTGTAATTCCAATCCATCCAATATAGCCAATGATTCCATCAAATGATAATGGATGAAGAATCATCGCATAAAAAGCTTCAAAAGGAGGAATAAAAGCTCTTTCTTGTTTCGTTAATATTGAAACAGTATTATGATTAGAAATTAAAATATAAAGTAAGCCTGAAAAAATAGAAACAAAACCTAATAAAATATTTGAAATAATATTTTTATGCTTTTTAAAAAATGACAAACTCGTCAAATAATGTACGAGTGTAAAAATAAATACTCCTAAAAAGACTAATAAGATAAGGCAGTTAATGATCATTAAAGGAATGGTATACCAAAAATCTTTTCCATATTGAATCGGTAAAACGATAAAATATGCAATAATAGGTCCTAATCCCATTAAAGCGACCATCATAACAGAAATAGCTTTTCCAAGAATAATCTCTACTTCTCTAAAAGCATAAGGTCGATAAGAAGTTAAATCTTTACTTTCGTAAAATACATTATAAAAAGCAATAAAACTTTGAGAAAATGTAAAAGCACTAAAAATACTAATCATATTCGCAAATAGGACAGGATTGTTTCCAATAGGGTTTACCAATGAATTAAGCACCCCAAAAAAAGCGATATAAATTAATCCAATCATAAGCTGAGAACGAAGGATTTTTTTAGGAATATCGATTTTTTTCAGTGGATTTTTTTCTTGTTTTTGTCGGTAAGCAGCTAATTGAGCAGGAGCAACTGCATATAATAAATTCAACTTCACTAATTTTCTAACAGCTTGCAGATTCATCGACAGTCTCTCCTTCCTTACGTCCCGCTAAAGATAAATAAATACTTTCAAGAGACTCTTGAGGATTATGTTCTTTTAACTCTTCAATTGTACCGTAAAATAGTAATTCACCTTTTTTCAAAATGGCAATACGATCACATAATTGTTCTGCTACTTCTAATACATGAGTAGAAAATAATACTGTTTTTCCTTTTTCAGCATGTTCACGCATCATTTTTTTCAAATCATAGGCAGCTTGTGGATCTAAACCCGTTAAAGGTTCATCTAAAATCCAAATATCTGGATCAGATAACAAAGCACCAATGACGAATACTTTTTGTCTCATCCCATGAGAAAATGATTCAATCACATCATAACGATAAGGAGTAAAGTCAAATAACTCTAATAAATACGTTAATCTTTCTTCTATTTGGTTCATTGTTAATTGATAAGAAACTGCAATTAATTCCCAAAATTCATTAGCCGTTAAACGTAAAAATAAATCTGGAGAATCTGCTACATATCCAATTTTTCGCTTAATCGTTAATGGATCTTGTGATAGAGGAACACCATCTACTTCAATGGTTCCACTAGTGAGTGGTAAAATACTCACTAATGATTTAATGGTCGTAGATTTTCCTGCACCATTATGTCCGATTAATCCAACAATTTCTCCACTTTCAATTGTTAAGTTTAAGTTATTTAAAGCTACCTTATCTCCATATTTTTTTGTTGCTTGTTTAAATTCAATCATGATAAACTTCCTCCCATCCTGTAATTATGCTGATTATACACCTAAAAATAGCGCTTTACTAGTGACTAAAGTCTAATTTTTCAAAGGATTGCTTATTTTTTGTATCTTCATCATAAATAGAAAAAAGACTTTTCCTCAAAGCATGAAAAGATGTTTAACACCTTTGCTCATTTAGAAAAGTCTATTTTTATTGTTTTATTCTTGTTCGTCTACTAATTCTTGTGCGAAATTTTGTAAGTTTTCGGTTACTTTTTTAGAAACAACTGTTTCTTCTGATGAAGTGACCGTTTCTTCTGCTTCCTCTTCACGATCAACAATGGCTAATGAACTTACAATAGCATCTTGATCTAAACGCATCATACGCACCCCAAGAGCACCACGACCTGTTTGAGAAACATCTGAAGCGTGGAATCGAATGATTACTCCTTTATTCGTCATAATCATTAAATCTTCCTCGCCCGTTACGGTTCTTAAGCATACAAGAGGACCATTTTTCTCAGTAATACGAAGAGTTTTAACTCCTTTGCCGCCACGACCTTTTAAGGCATATTCGCTGGCAGCAGTACGTTTACCATATCCTTTTTCACTAACGACTAATACTTCACGTTCAGGTGTTAAAATATCCATTCCAATCACGTAATCATCATCACGTAAAGATACGCCTCGAACCCCTGCAGCTGTACGACCCATTGCACGAACTTTTTCTTCATGGAATGTTACAGCATTTCCGTGGTAAGTTCCAAGAATGATGCCATCTTGACCACTTGTTACGACTACACGAATTAATTGATCATCTTCTCGTAATTGAATCGCACGTAATCCATTTGTACGAATATTTTTGAAGTCTGATAATTTCACACGTTTAACAGTTCCACGTAAAGTTGTAAAGAATAAGAATCTTTCTGTTTCATCAGATTCCGGTACACTAATAATTGCTTGAATTTTCTCAGTTGAGTCAATATTCAATAAATTAATGATTGGTAATCCTTTAGCAGTACGACTGTATTCTGGAATTTCATATCCTTTTGCTTGATATACTTTACCTGTATTCGTAAAGAATAATAATGAATCATGAGTTGAACATGAAATCATATTTTCTACAAAGTCATCATCATGGACGCTCATTCCTTGTACACCACGCCCACCACGACGTTGTGTTTTAAATTCAGAATTTGCTAATCGTTTAATATAGCCATTCTTCGTTAAAGTAATGACTACATCTTCTTCTTCAATTAAGTCTTCATCTTCTAAACTTAAAGCTTCTCCGACTAATAATTCAGTACGACGAGGATTATCAAATTTTTGTTGAATTTCTAATAATTCTTGTTCGATAATTTCATAACGTCTTTCTTCGCTTGCTAAGATTTCATTTAATTCTTTGATGAGTGCTTGTAAATCTGCATATTCTGCATCGATTTTCTCACGTTCTAATCCTGTTAAGCGAACCATTCTCATATCTAAGATAGCTTGAGCTTGTTTATCACTTAATCCATATTCATTCATGAAGCGTTCTTTAGCAATATCACCACTAGCAGAACTACGAAGAATTGCAACAATGGCATCAATATGGTCTAAAGCTACTTGTAATCCTTCTAAAATATGAGCACGATCTTCTGCTTTTTTCTTTTCAAAAATACTACGACGACGAATCACTTCTTCTTGGTGATTTAAGTAGTGTCGTAAAATTTCTTTTAAGCTTAAAATTTTTGGTTCTTGCCCTACAATTGCTAACATATTAAATCCAAAGTTTGATTGTAATGGAGTTAATTTGTATAAATTATTTAAAACGACTGAAGCAGAAACATCTCTTCTCACTTCAATCACGACACGCATTCCTTTACGGTCAGATTCGTCATTTAAGTACGTAATTCCTTCAATTTTCTTTTCATGATGCAATTGAGAAATACGTTCTACTAAACGAGCTTTATTTACCATATATGGTAATTCCGTAATAATAATACGCTCTTTTCCATTTTTTAATTCTTCGATTTGTACACGACCACGAACTGTAATCGATCCACGACCTGTTTCATAAGCACGACGAATGCCAGATTTACCTAATACAATTCCACCTGTTGGAAAATCAGGACCAGGTAATACTTCCATCAATTCAGCTGTTGTAACATCAGGATTTTTCATTAATAAATGTAATGCAGAAATAACTTCTCCTAAATGATGTGGAGGAATATTCGTTGCCATCCCTACTGCAATCCCTGTTGCTCCATTGACTAAAAGGTTTGGAATACGAGATGGTAAAACTTCTGGTTCACGTTCTGTTGAATCATAGTTATCACGATAATTAATCGTATCTTTATTAATATCTCGTAACATTTCTAAAGCAATTTTACTCATTCTTGCTTCTGTATAACGCATTGCCGCTGGACTATCTCCGTCAACAGAACCAAAGTTTCCGTGACCATCAATTAATGGATAACGATATGAGAAATCTTGTGCCATACGAACCATTGCATCATAAATCGCCGAGTCCCCGTGTGGATGGTATTTACCCATTACATCCCCAACAATACGAGCTGATTTTTTATGGGGTTTATCTGGCGTTACTCCTAATTCATGCATTCCATATAAAATACGACGGTGAACAGGTTTTAACCCATCACGAACATCAGGAAGTGCACGAGATACAATAACACTCATGGAATATTCCAAAAATGATTTACGCATCGTTTTGGCTAAATCTGTTGGTTCGAATTTTTCTTCGAAAAATTCTAAATCTTTTTCCTCAGACATGTTGTCTCTCCTCTTCTTCAATCATTAAATATCTAAATCATTCACATCAATAAATTTCGCATTTGCTTCAATAAATTCACGACGTGGTTCTACTTTATCGCCCATTAACATATCTAACACTTGATCAGCTTCAGCAGCATCTTCAACTGTTACTTGTAACATTGAACGATTTTGAGGATTCATTGTTGTTTCCCATAATTGTTCCGCATCCATTTCTCCTAAACCTTTGTATCGAGAAATTTGTGGTTTTGGACTAGCAGGAAGTTCTTTTAATTTTGCTTCTAATTCCTCATCATTTTGAATATAAAACTCTTGTTTTCCTTGTTTTAATTTATAAAGAGGTGGTTGCGCAATATAAACATATCCTGCTTCCACTACTGGACGCATATAGCGATAGAATAATGTAATTAATAATGTTCGAATATGTGCTCCATCGACATCGGCATCGGTCATAATGACTAATTTATGATAACGAGCTTTTGATAAATCAAAATCTCCACCAAATCCTGTTCCCATTGCTGTAAATAGAGAACGGATTTCATCATTGGCTAAAATTTTATCTAATGATGCTTTTTCAACGTTTAAGATTTTCCCTCGAATTGGTAAAATTGCTTGGAAGTGACGAGAACGTCCTTGTTTTGCAGAGCCTCCCGCAGAATCTCCTTCGACGATGAAGATTTCTGAAACACTTGGATCATTACTTGAACAGTCCGCTAATTTCCCTGGTAAATTAGAAATTTCTAACCCAGATTTTTTACGAGTTACTTCACGTGCACGTTTTGCCGCTAATCGAGCTTTAGAAGCTAAAATCCCTTTTTCAATAATTTTACGAGCAACTTGTGGATTTTCCATTAAAAATTTATCAAAATGAGTCGCAAATAATCGATCGGTAATCGTTCTTGCTTCAGAATTTCCTAATTTTGTTTTCGTTTGTCCTTCAAATTGTGGATCAGGATGTTTAATCGATACAACTGCTGTTAATCCTTCACGTACATCTTCCCCACTTAATTTTTCTTCGTTCTCTTTCATTAATTTTTGACGACGAGCATAATCATTAATGACACGAGTAAGGGCAGTTTTCATTCCAGATTCGTGTGTTCCACCTTCATAAGTGTGAATATTGTTTGTAAAACTTAATAAATTCGTATGGTATCCTGAAGTATACTGCATAGCTACTTCGACTTGAATGCCATCTTGTTCTCCTTCAACATAAATCGGTTCATCAAATAATACTTGCTTAGATTTATTTAAATGTTCAACATAACTTTTAATTCCGCCTTCATAATAAAAAGTTTTTACAACAGGCTCTTCTACTCGCAAATCAGTAATCGTTAGTTTTAATCCTTTATTTAAAAAAGCTAGTTC
>CALATC010000142.1 GCA_937891475.1 uncultured Granulicatella sp.
CAATCGGACACTGGGGAACAATCGCAGGACAAAACTTTATTTACGCACACTTAAACCGTGCTATTAATAAATATGACTTAGATATGTTCTACATTGAAGGACCAGGTCACGGTGGACAAGTAATGGTTTCTAACTCTTACTTAGATGGATCTTACACAGAGTTATACCCACAAATCACTCAAGATGAAGCAGGGTTCAAACAATTATGTAAAATCTTCTCATTCCCTGGAGGAATTGCGTCTCACGCAGCTCCAGAAACTCCTGGTTCAATTCACGAAGGTGGAGAATTAGGTTACTCATTATCACATGCTACAGGTGCTGTTTTAGATAATCCTAACGTAATTGCTGCTGCAGTTATCGGTGACGGAGAAGCAGAAACTGGTCCTTTAGCAGCTGGTTGGTTCTCAAACACATTCATCAACCCAGTAAACGATGGTGCAGTTTTACCAATCCTTTACTTAAACGGTGGTAAAATCCACAACCCAACTATTTTGGCTCGTCGTACTGATGAAGAATTAACTCAATACTTCAACGGTTTAGGATGGGATCCAATCTTTGTAGAAGGAACAGATCCTAAAGAAGTTCACCCATTAATGGCTGCTAAATTAGATGAAGCCATTGAAAAAATCCAAGCGATTCAAAAAGAAGCTCGTGCTAAGAGCGCCGAAGAAGCTACAATGCCACATTGGCCAGTATTAGTAGTACGTACTCCTAAAGGTTGGACAGGTCCAAAAGAATGGAACCATGAACCAATCGAAGGCGGATTCCGTGCTCACCAAGTTCCAATCCCAGTATCTGGAGAAGCTATGGAACACATCGATGCTTTAGTTGACTGGTTGAAATCATACCGTCCAGAAGAATTATTCGATGAAAATGGTAAATTAGTAGAAGAAATTGCTGAAATTTCTCCTAAAGGCCCACGTCGTATGAGCATGAACCCAATCACTAACGCAGGGGTTGTAAAACCAATGGAAATTACTGATTGGACTAAACATGCAATCGATACATCTAAACCAGGTGCTATCCAAAAACAAGATATGATCGAATTTGGTCGTTTTGCTGCTGACTTAGTAAAAGCAAACCCAGATAACTTCCGTATCTTTGGACCAGACGAAACTAAATCTAACCGTCTAAACGAAGTCTTCAAAGCAACTAACCGTCAATGGGTTGGTCGTCGTGACGAAAGCTACGATGAATGGATTTCACCAGTTGGTCGTGTTATCGACTCACAATTATCAGAACACCAAGCTGAAGGATTCTTAGAAGGTTATGTATTAACAGGTCGTCACGGATTCTTCGCATCTTACGAATCATTCTTACGTGTAGTTGACTCAATGATCACTCAACACTTCAAATGGTTACGTAAATCTAAAACTCACGCTCCATGGCGTAAAA
>CALATC010000143.1 GCA_937891475.1 uncultured Granulicatella sp.
ATATAGAATAAATCCGTTTTTTAATTTTCCATTCATTATTTTCATTACAAATTTTTTCTAGGTAAATCATAAATAATAAATAGCATTGAAAAATGATGCAAATAATACTTTATTATATTAAAAATTCAATTTTACAATGAACTTAGAAATTTAATTTGTTAAGATTTGTTTAAAGTTTTAAAACTCTTTTCTGAATAAATCAAGCTCATCATTCAAAAAAATTTAAAATAAAATCATGCACATAAAAACTGTTTAGTAAATCATAACAATCCACTAAACAGTTTCAATAATATCTTCGTATATACAGATTATTCAATTACCTCATAAATAGCTTCTTTATTCCAACGAACTTTAGGAGTAATTTCTTGATCACGATAGCCAAAACTTGCCATGACAGATACACCAAATTCATCCGTATTTAAGATTCCTTTTTCTTTTAAATAAGTTTCTACTTTTTCTCTATTAAATCCTTCAATCGGTAAAGAATCAATTCCTAAAAGTGTTGCTGCAGACATCATATTTGCCATTTGAATATACGTTTGTTTACTAGCCCAGTCAAATAATGCTCTTTCATCATTTAATGTTGCATCGATTTCATGGAAACTCTTCACACGAGCAGCAAATCGTGAAGTTGATCATAGTCACGATTTTTTACTTCCTTCATCAACTTTGCAACATACGCACTATCATAAGTAACACCTTTTCGAGCAAGGAAAATAACAAAATGACTTGCAGCTTCTAAACTATTAATAGCTCCCCATGCCATTTCTTTCAAATCTTCTCTCATTTGTTTATTTTCTAATAGGAGCATTTTCCAAGGTTCAAAACCAAGGGATGATGGAGCTAAACGTCCTACTTCTACTAATGTATCCCAATCTTCATCTGAAATACGACGATTCGGATCATATTTTTTCACTGCAAAACGTTTATGTTGTAATTCAATAACTTCATTTCTATTCATAAAACTTCTCCTTTAAATTCGATAATAAAACTCTACCATAAGATATTAGTCCTTACAAGAAAATTAAACTTTCATACCTTCACTAGCCATACATGTTGTAAGAAACTAATATCTTTATACGGATACAAATCACATACTGCAAGTTCCATTTCAGTCATCTTTTCTAGCCAGTTATCTTTCGTTTTTACTTCATTCATCTGTAAACTATAAAATGTACGGATAGCTTGATAGTTTTCCAATTTCATTTTTGACATTTCCAATAATTCATCAATGGTATACGTTGTTCCTTGAGAAAAAGAAACACTTTTAAATTCATTCCCATTTAATAAATCTAATGCTTGATCAACATCATTTGAAAAGACAACTGCTTGCATAATTTTGCCAACTTGATTATGTTTAATAATGGATAACTTCCCATCTCGTTTTAACACTCTCTTTAATTCAGAAAGATAGTTCACTCGACAATTTTCATCGATATATTCTAATACATTATGACACAAAACAATATCAAAAGATTCTGATTCAAATTTTTCAACTTGCTCTAAGCTGCCTAAGATTTTTTCATAACGATGATTGGAATAGGCAAATAACATTTCTTCCTGTGGTTCAATCGCAACGACTTCATTATTTTGAGCTAGAAATTGACTTACTAAACCAAATCCTGAACCAAAATCTAGAATTTTTTTTCCTTTAATATGTTCTAATTGAGCGAAAGTAATTACATATTGAATTTTCCCCCATGGCTGCTCTAACATTTGTTTGTATTGTTGAATATCCATTAAAATTTACCTACCTTTTCAAAGTTATTTCCTTTATAAAACTTAGGAATTACTCGTTTAAAATCGTCAAACCAATCCAACACTAATTTTGCCCTTTTAAGCATAATCTCTAATTGATTATTTTCAAAATTAATAGCCCAAGGAATAGATCCTACTACATCACAAGCCATATAATAGGCCATTAGTTTCCAAAATATATCAGGAATTTTTTCTCCATCAAAATATCCATTAACGAAACCAGTAGCAAACTCCTCAGATAATTGAGCATTCCAAATCATACGATTAAACTCTTCCATAGGATCACCAATCTCTAAAGAACCAAAATCAATAATAACGAGCTTTTTTGTTTCTAATTCAATCATCATATTTCCTACATGATAATCTCCATGACATAATGAAATGGGTCTATCTTTTAATAAAGATTGATGACTTTGAATAAAATCAATAAAAGTTTCAATATTAGCAAAATTCTTATTCTGTTTTCTAAAAGAATGAATCTTTTTCATTGATTTCTTTATATAATATTTTTGCCAATTTACTGAAGCTTCTTCAATAGAAATCGAATGTATCTTCTTTAAAAAAGCTCCAGCTTGCATACCAAATTGATAAAGTTCTTCTTCTGTTAATTTAGACGCATATTCTCTAATATCAACTCCATCAATCCATTCGTATAAACTTAAAATTGAATTGGTTTCAAACTTCATTTCTACTAATTTTGGAAATTTGATTTCTTTTTCTAAAGCTAAAATATACTTTACTTCTAAATCCTTCTTTTTAGTAAAAGATAGAGGAGAAATTTTTAAAAAATAATTCTTGTCAGCTTTGACTTTGTACTTCTTCTCTTCAGAATATCCTTTTTGAATGAACACCTTAGGATATTGTTCCAGTTCATCTAATATTGTCATATTTAACTCCTTTAAAAATTAATAGCATTGAAATTATACTTTAAATTCACAAACTTTGTAGTAAAAATTTACGCACTTTTTGCCCACAAAATTTTTATGTATAAAAAAACTAGAAATGCTGATTTAACAACATTTCTAGTTTAAACGTAGTACCGGCGGCCGGGGTCGAACCGGCACGCCCTCGCGGGCACTGGATTTTGAGTCCAGCGCGTCTGCCAATTCCGCCACGCCGGCATATAAAGGCGGTAAACGGATTTGAACCGATGATAAAGGTTTTGCAGACCTCTGCCTTACCA
>CALATC010000144.1 GCA_937891475.1 uncultured Granulicatella sp.
ATATAATTTAGTCAATATATTAAAGAAGGAGAATATTATGAAACCATTTAGCAGAAGAATAGAAAAAATCTTAGCGTGGATCGCGAATGTTATTATGATACTTGTAACAGGTCTACTATCTCTTGGAGCGTTTTCTAGTCAGTTAGAAACAGCATTTAAACAACAAGAATTTGAACCTATCCTTAATAACTTATTACAAGATCCTGGAGTAGCATCATTGTTAAAAAGCTCAGGTGTAGACATCGTATCATTACTTGTATTATTGGTGAAAGTTTACACAGTAGTTGCGATTGTAGCCTTAGTATTAGCGATAATTGCATCATTTACTATGAGAGCGAGAATCGTATCAGGAATCTTATTCCTACTTTCAGCGATAGTTATCGGAGTAATGACAGTCGGGATACTACTTCCTGTATACTTACTATACTTCATCGTGGCAGTTATGTTATTTGTGAGAAGACCGCCGAAAAATACTGGTAACGAAGATTTCACACAAACAACTTTTGACAAACCAGAGATTGACAGATTAGAGTACATGTAAAAGAGTATTGTTTAGTATTATCTGGGAATTTTATAAACTATTTTATCTAAAGAGCATCATCGAGGATTAAGATCAACTTCAGATTGCCAACGATAGAATAGTTTTTTTATTTTGAAATTATGTCTAATAGGAAAATGTTTTTAAATCCTCTGTTTATTCTAAAGTGAAATTTAATATTAAGATCATCTAAATATAAAAAATAATTTTTTATAGTTGAGGTGATAGAATCGGTGAATAGCGATTCTATCACAAAGGAAAATTTGAGACCAAGGCTCAAATTTTAGCCATGAGACCGTGAGGTCTGCTGGCGTCCTAGCTATACGAAAAATTATTTTTTATTTCTTTATTCTACGTCCAAAACTTTTACGTTCCAATGATTTTTTCTTGCTAATTGTTAGAAATCGTGTTTGAATAAAAGACAAGTAGATTTAATTAAGAAATGGAGGTCATTTGATGACAAAAGAATTTAACAGTTTTACACTCGTAGAACAAAAACCATTACCAGATATCCGTTGTGATTACTATTTATACAAACATGACAAAACAGGTGCACAAGTCATGTACTTAAAAACAGACGATGACAACAAAGCTTTCTCCATCGCATTCCGCACACCACCATATGATGACAACGGAATTGCTCACATTATCGAACACTCCGTATTAAACGGATCAAAAAAATACCCAACAAAAGAACCATTCGTAGAATTATTAAAAGGTTCCCTACAAACATTTTTAAACGCATGGACATTCTCAGATAAAACAATGTATCCAGTTGCGTCAAGAAATCAAAAAGACTTCGAGAATTTAATGGACGTTTATTTAGATGCGGTATTTTATCCAAATCTATTATCAAACCCACAAATCTTAATGCAAGAAGGATGGCATTATCATTTAGAAAATAAAGACGATGAACTAACCTATAAAGGCGTAGTTTATAACGAAATGAAGGGAGCATTTTCTCAACCCGAATCAGAATTAAATCGTTTGGTTGAGCCAACATTATTCCCTGATACATTTTATAAACACGTTTCTGGAGGAATGCCAGCTTCAATTCCAACATTGACACAAGAAAAATTCATTGATTTCCATCAAACGTATTATCACCCAAGTAATGCTCGAGTAACTTTATATGGGAATTTAGATTTACCTAAAGCAATGGAACAATTATCAGAATACTTTGATGCTTTTGAAGCAAAAGAAGTTCCATTTGTAGGATACAAACAAGAACCATTTACAAGTGTCAAAGAACTAACAAGTACGTATTCTGTTTCTAAAGGAGACTCAACCGAAAATAAAACATTGTTAGAATATGCTTGGGCTACTGGCACAAGTACAAATGGAGAAGAAGGTATTGCTTTAAGTATTTTAGATGAATTGTTATTAGGTAGTAATACCGCACCATTGAAAAAAGCTTTATTAAAAGCGAATATTGGTAGTGATGTTATGGGTGGGTATTCTGCTTATACGTATTCTCCAACATTTGAAGTGATTTTAAAAGATACTGATGATGATAAAAAAGAACAATTTGTTCAAATTGTTCAAGATGAATTACAACGTTTAGTAAAAGAAGGGATTTCTAAAAAAGCAATTCAAGCGGCTTTAAATAAAACAGCTTTCCGTTATAAAGAATTAACAGCTTTAGAAGGAAGCACACCAAAAGGTGTGATGTATGGAATGAATGCTTTAACAAGTTGGTTATATGATGGAAGTCCATATGTATCCTTTGAATACCAACAACATTTAGATGCCATTCAAGCTAAAGTTGAAGAAGGATATTTCGAAAATCTTATTCAAAAATATTTATTAGACAATACTCATGCTGCAATCATTACTTTAAAACCAGAACCAGGTTTATTAGAAGAAAAAGAAGCAGAATTAGCTAAAAAATTAGCAGAGTACAAAGCAAGTTTAAGCGAAGAAGAGTTAGATCAATTAGTGGAAACAACTCAAAAATTAATTGAAAGACAAGAATCTCCGGATAGACCAGAAGATTTAGCGAAAATTCCGACACTATCCATTGATGATATTCAAAAGAAAGCAACTCATTATCCATTAACCGTTGAAGAAGGAAAAGATACGCCGACTTTCTTACATTATGAAGACTTCACAGCAGGTATTTCATATGCGAAATATTTCTTTGATATGAGAGGCATTAAAACAGAAGAAATTCCAGTAGCGGCGTTTGTCACTGAATTATTAGGTGAAATTAGTACAAAACATTTTGCTGATGAAGACTTAAATACGGAGATGGATTTCTATACAGGTGGAATTTCTACAAATGCTTTTGTCATGACAGAAGATGTTGCGAAAAATGTGTATTATCCATTCTTCACAGTTTCAGGAAAAGCATTGTCACAATATTTACCAAAATTAATTGAATTGGTGGAAGAAATTGTCTTCCGTTCAAACTTGGAAGATTATGATAAGATTAAAGAACTGTTATTAAATACAAAAGCTAATTTAGAAATGCATATGAATTATGCTTCGCATACCATTGCTGTACGTCGATTAGAATCATACTATTCAGAAGGCGCAAAATATGCTCAAGCATTAGAAGGTATTGATTACTATGATTATATTTCTGATTTAGTGAAGCATTATGATGAAAGAAAAGAAAGCTTTAGTCAACAATTGATGGCTGTACTTCGTCAAATCTTAAATATTCATGGAGTGACTGCTACATTTGTCGGAAGTAAAGAAGATTTTGAACAATTTAAAGCTTTATCTCAATCGTTCTTCCAACACTTATCACAAGAAGTAGTGACACCACAACCATTTATAACTCCTGTTGAAGTATTGAATGAAGGATTTAAGACTGCTCAAGAAATTCAATATGTAGCAAAAGGGTACAATCAAACATTACTAGGATTTCCATTTGAAGGATCTAATGCATTCTTACAAACGGTTTTAGGGTTAGATTATTTATGGAATACTGTTCGTGTTAAAGGTGGAGCTTACGGTGGAATGAGTGTCATTGGTGGAAAAGGTGAAGTAGCTGCTGTTTCATACCGTGATCCAAACTTAGTAGAAACTCTAAAAACTTATGATGGTCAAGTACAATATTTAGAAAATTACAATCCATCAAAAGAAGAATTTGAGAAAAATCTCATTGGAACATTTAGTAGTATTGATCGTCCACTTTCTGCAAATCAAAAAGGAAATATTGCCTTTACTCGCTACTTTACTCATGTGACAAATGAACTTGTTCAAAAGACTCGAGATGAAGTTTTAAATGTAACACCAGAAAAAGTTCGTTCATTTGCACCAACAATGGAAAAAGTATTAGCTCAAAATGCTTTTGTAGTAGTGGGTAATGATGTGAAAATTGAACAAAATAAAGAAATTTTCAAAACAATTCGTTCATTATTCAATGACTAATGATTTGACTTAATTTCAAGTATCGTTAAAAGAGGAATTTTCTATTCAGTAGAAATTCCTCTTTTATGTTGCAAAATTTTTATATTGCTAGAGTGTGCAATTTAGGATTTTGTTTGAGTTTTTATGCGTTTAATTATACAATGGCAAAGTGAGAGTTTAAGAAAAAGGGGATTTACAGTAAATGAAATTAAGAAATATCGCATTATCATTATCTGCGTTAGTATTATTCACTTTACCAACGGTAGGCGCTCAAGAAGAAAAAGCTCCACAAGGTAAAGGGTGGCAAACAATTAATGGACAACAATATTTTATAAAAGAAGATGGATCAAAAGTTACGTTTTCATGGATTGATCGTTCGTATGTAGATAAAGACGGCAAAAAAGTAGTTGGCTCTTTTATTTATGATGAAAATTACAAGTCTTATTTTTATTTGAAAGCAGATGGAAATTATGCTGAAAATCAATGGTTAGAAATTGGTGGCAAATGGTACTATTTCAAAGAATGGGGCTATATGGCTAAAAGTGAATGGAAAGGGAATTACTATTTAAATCCAAGTGGTGCCATGGCTAAAAAGGAATGGATTTATGATAACAAATATAGTTCATATTTCTATTTGAAAGCAGATGGAAAATATGCTGATAAAGAATGGATTCAAGATGGAAATAAATGGTATTACTTACTATCAGGTGGTTACTTAGCAACTCGTCAATGGGTCAGTGATTATTTTGTGAACGGTGAAGGGGCTATGATGGCAAAAGAATGGTTATTTGATCCACAATATAATGCGATGTTCTATTTAAATGCTGATGGGAAATATGCACGCAGTCAATGGACTCAAATTGATGGAAAATGGTATTATTTCAAGGCGAACGGTGCTAGAGCTGAAAAAGAATGGGCAGGTAATTATTATTTAGGTGAATCTGGCGTAATGGCAACAGGAGTTGTAACGGTTGGAGATACGAAATATACCTTCTCAGATACGGGTGAAATTCAAAAACAAGAACGATTAGAATGGGGTTGGGTTCAAAAGAATGGTCAACGTTATTTCTTAAATCGTCGTCAAGAACAAGTGGGCGGAAGTGATGCGAAGAAAGTTATCGATGTCAGTGAACATAATGGAAAAATCCAAAATTGGAGTCAAGTTATTAGAGATAATGGAATTGATGGAGTAATTGTTCGTTTAGGGTATTATGCATATGACGAAGATAAACAATTAGCATATAATATTAAAGAGTTAAACCGCTTAGGAATTCCATATGGAGTGTATTTATATACTTATGCGGAAAATGAATCAGATGCGGAATTAGAAGCGAAGCATACGATTAAGTTAATGCAAAAATATCATATTCAACCAACATATCCAATTTATTATGATGTTGAAAACTGGGAATATGTGAATAAAACAAAAGCTGCTCCTAAAGATACAAAAACTTGGGTAAAAATTGTGAATAAATATATGGATACAATGCATAAAGCAGGCTATACAAATGTAAGAATTTATAGCTATAAACATTTACTACAAACACGTTTAAATCATCCAGATATTTTAAAATATGTGGACTGGGTAGCTGCTTATACAGATGCATTAGATTGGAATAATCCACATTATTCAGGCCCTAAAGGTTGGCAATATACTTCAAGTGAATATCTAAAAGGTATAAACGGTCGAGTAGACGTTAGCGTTTGGTATTAATGAATTTAAGAATTATGAAAAAAAGTCAGACATAAGTCTGGCTTTTTTAGTGATGACAACAACGACATTGACCAGGGATACAAGTACAAGCTAGATGTTCAGGAGCATCGATTTCTTTTTCTTGTAATAATTTTTGTAATTGATGAGTATCGTGTTTTGATAATTGAGCTTTTTGAATGAGTAATGATAATAATTCACCTTGTTTTTTTTGGCAAACATGACTTAATAATTCATTGCATTCTATATCTAGTAGTTCTTCTTCTGTTAATGTTGCAATATATTGATAAGGTCTTTTGGAAGTTGGAATAATAAATTCCTTTTTCAAAAGTCGATTGATGAGAGTTTTTATTGTAGCAGCTTGCCAATTGAAATTTGTAGATAATGCTTCAATAATAAAAGTACTCGTGCATTTTGGGTTTGCCCATATTACTCGAAGAACTTGTCTTTCTGAAGCACTAATTGTATGAGAAAGTGTCATTTTTATTCTCCTTTCTTTGATATTTATTAGTGTAAATCTGAAAAATCTCTTTGTCAATATATTGATAAAAGATGAATTTTGTTACTATATTTTGTGTTTGCTTTTTTGTGAAATACTAAATATAGAATGTTTTGGTTGATATAAGACTGGAAAGTAGATATAATAGGGAGGTATGAAATAGAGGAGTAAGTATGAAAGTAGTTTTTTTATCATTGACAGGACAGACGAGAAGATTTGTTCAAAAATTGGAGTTTCCCACTGTAGAAATTACACCACAAAATGTATTTCAAACAATGGATGAGCCTTATATTATTATAAGTCCTACTTATGATATGGAAGTATTTGAATATTTTCAAGATTTTATTGAAACAGATGATAACCAAGCTTTATTAAAAGGAGTAGCTGGATCTGGAAATCGAAATTTTAATACTTCTTTTTGTTCGACGGCAAAATTGATTTCTTCTACTTATGACGTTCCACTATTGCATTGTTTTGAGTTTCATGGAACTCAAAAAGACGTAACTATAATAAAGGAAAAGGTGAGCGAACTTGGATAGTCCAAAATTAATTAGTAAATCTCAAGAAGTAACATATTTTTCATTAAATAATGAATTGAACCGTCCGGTTGATGGAAAAATTCCGTTACATAAGGATAAAGAAGCAGTACGTGCATTCTTCTTAGAACATGTTAATCCAAACACGGTATTTTTCTATACATTAGATGAAAAATTAGATTATTTACTTGAACATGATTATTTAGAAGAAGAGTTTTTAAATAAATATGACCGAGAATTTGTTAAAAGCTTAATGCAAGAAATTTATAAGAAAAAATTCCGTTTTCGTTCATTTATGTCAGCATTTAAGTTTTATAAGCAATATGCTTTAAAAACAAATGATGGTGAACGTTATTTAGAACGTTTTGAAGATCGTATTGTCTTTAATGCTTTATTTTTAGCAGATGGAGATGAACAATTAGCTAGAGACTTAGCTGAAGAGATGATTCATCAACGTTATCAACCAGCAACTCCAACATTTTTAAATGCCGGAAGAAAGCGTCGTGGTGAATTAGTTTCTTGTTTCTTAATTCAAACAACAGATGACATGAATAGTATTGGTCGTACGATTAACTCTGCATTACAATTATCTAGAATTGGTGGAGGCGTTGGTGTAAGTTTATCAAATGTTCGTGCAGCTGGAGACCCAATTAAGAAAATTGAAAATGCTTCTAGCGGGGTTGTTCCAATTATGAAATTATTAGAAGATAGTTTCAGTTATTCAAACCAATTAGGACAACGTAATGGTGCAGGAGCCGTTTATTTAAATGTTTTCCACCCAGATATCGTATCATTCTTGTCGACTAAAAAAGAAAATGCGGATGAAAAAATTCGTGTTAAAACATTATCATTAGGGCTAGTAGTTCCAGATAAGTTTTACGAGTTAATTAAGAATGATGATATGATGTATTTATTTAGTCCATATGATGTGGAACGTATTTATGGTGTTCCTTTCTCTTATGTAGATATTACAAAAGAGTATGATAATATGGTGAATAATCCAGAAATTCGTAAATCAAAATTGCGTGCACGTGATTTAGAACAAGAAATTAGTAAATTACAACAAGAATCTGGTTATCCATATATCGTAAATATTGATACAGTGAATAAAGCAAATCCAATTGATGGAAAAATCATTATGAGTAACTTATGTTCAGAAATTTTACAAGTACAAAGTCCTTCAGTGATTAATAATGCGCAAGAGTATGAAGTGCTTGGAACGGATATTAGTTGTAATTTAGGTTCTACAAATATTGTTAATTTAATGCAATCACCTGATTTTGAACGTTCAATTGAAGTAGCAGTTCGTGCATTAACATTTGTCACAGATCACTCAAGTATCGATGCAGTTCCAACAGTGAAAAATGGAAACCAAAAAGCTCATACAATTGGGTTAGGAGCAATGGGCTTACATACATTCTTTGCGTTAAATCAAATGGAATATGGTTCGCCTGAATCGATTGAAGTAACAGATTTATACTTCCGTCTATTGAATTTCTATACATTAAAAGCAAGTCATAAAATTGCGAAAGAACGTGGCGTAACTTTTGATGGATTTGAAAAATCTGCCTATGCATCAGGAACTTATTTCGATGCTTATACAGAGTCAGATGTAGAAATTAAATCTGAAAAAGTAAAAGAAATTTTTGCAAACTTACCAATTCCAACGGCAGAAGATTGGAAACAATTAAAAGCAGATGTTATGGCTGATGGATTATATCACCAAAATCGTTTAGCAATTGCTCCAACAGGCTCAATCAGCTATGTAAATGAAACAAGTGCGAGCTTACATCCAATTACTCGTTTAATAGAAGAACGTCAAGAGAAGAAGACTGGTAAAACTTATTATCCAGCACCATTCTTATCAAATGAAACATTACCATATTATAAATCAGCTTATGATATTGATATGCGTAAAGTGATTGATGTATATGCAGCAGCTCAAAAACATATTGACCAAGGAATGAGTTTAACATTATTCATGCGTTCTGAATTACCAGAAGGTTTATATGAATGGAAAAATGGACGTACAAGAAAAATGACAACAAGAGATTTAAATATCTTAAGAAACTATGCTTGGAATAAAGGAATCAAATCAATTTATTATGTTCGTACATTTACAGAAAATAATGATGAAATTGGAAGTAATGGTTGCGAAAGTTGTAGTATTTAATTCAAAAAAGGAGACTTATCATGAGTGAGAAACGATATTTTAATGAGATTTTGTCACAAAAGGCTTCTGCACCAGTAGCTTATTATAAAGCAATCGACTGGAACCAAGTAGAAGATATGATTGACAAAATGACATGGGAAAAGTTAACCGAGCAATTTTGGTTAGATACTCGTATTCCTGTTTCAAATGACTTAGATGACTGGAGAACATTATCCCCAGCTGAAAAAGATGTTGTAGGGAAAGTATTTGGAGGATTGACTTTATTAGATACATTGCAATCTGAAGAAGGTGCAAGTCTGATGAAAGACTATGTTCGTACACAACATGAAGAAGCAGTATGGAATAATATTCAATTTATGGAATCTGTTCATGCGAAAAGTTATTCAACGATTTTCAGTACTTTGCATACAAAAGCTGAAATCGAAGAAATTTTTGAGTGGACAAATAATAATGAGTTTTTACAATATAAAGCTCAAAAAATTAATGAAATTTACCAAAGTAGAGATGCACTAAAAATGAAAGTAGCTTCAACGATGTTAGAAACATTTTTATTCTATAGTGGCTTCTTTACACCATTGTATTATTTAGGAAATAATAAATTAGCCAATGTAGCGGAAATTATTAAATTAATTATTCGTGATGAATCTGTTCACGGAACTTATACAGGCTATAAATTCCAACAAGGATACAATGAATTACCTTTAGAAGAACAAGAAACTCTTAAAATGTGGGTTTATCAATTATGTTTAGAATTGTATCAAAATGAAGTGAAGTATACACAATCAATTTATGATCAAGTTGGTTGGACTGAAAAAGTAAAAGTGTTCATTCGTTATAATGCGAATAAGGCTTTACAAAATTTAGGGTTTGATCCATTATTCCCAGATACAGCTGAAGATGTGGATCCAATTGTGATGAATGGTATTTCAACAGGTACAAGTAATCATGACTTCTTCTCTCAAGTGGGGAATGGTTATTTACTTGGGACAGTAGAAGCTATGGAAGATGATGATTATTCTAAATGGATGTAATCTAAATAAAGACTTTTATGCGCTGCATAAAAGTCTTTATTTGTGTTTATATGGACAAGAGATTAGATGATCATTAATGATGCCGGATGCTTGTAAAAATGAATAGAGGGTAGTAGGTCCGATAAATTTGAATCCGAGTTTTTTGAATTCTTTACATAATTGTTCGGTTAGTGGAGTAGAAGAAGGAACTTCTTCCATTGTTTCCCAGTGATTAATGATTGGAGTGTGGTCAAACTTGCTCCATAAAAATTCATGAAAACTTCCGTATTGAACTTGTAACTGTAAAATGATTTTTGCATTTTGTATAGTGGATTCAATTTTTTGACGATGACGAATGATTTTAGGATTTTGGAGTAATGTTTCTACATTGTCTTTTGTATATTGACTCACTTTATGAATCTCAAACTGTTCAAAGGCTTCTCTAAATCCTTCTCGTTTTTTCAAAATGGTTGACCAACTAAGTCCTGCTTGCATTACTTCTAATGTTAAAATCTCAAATAGTTTTTGATCATCAAAGCAAGGAACTCCCCATTCTTCATCATGATATTTTTGATCGAGTTCAGAAATAGTTGCCCAAGCACAACGCATAAAAATCGCCTCCTTTAAGAATGGAAAAATTATATCATAATGAAGAGGTAAAAGCTAACAAATGATTGATATAACTTGACTTTTGAAGGAAAAATCAGTAATATTAATGCAGTAAATATGATGTTGAAAATGAGACTTTAATTCTAGATATGTATAGAGAGAGCGGGCTAGGTGGAATCCGTTTGATAGAGAATTAATAGTGGCGCATTGGAGTCAATCAACAATGAAGCTTAGAGTTTTCTAAGAAATTAGGGTGGAACCGCGATGAATCGTCCCTATGTATGCTTTTTTAGTGTACATAGGGATTTTTTTATAGGAAAAAGGAGGAAAGACTTCGTTTTACAATAAGAGATTCTAGATGAATTTTATCCTGTCATAAAAATTATAGAAAGTAGGAATACTATGTCAAAAAAATTAACAGTACAAGAAATTATTTTAACATTACAAAATTATTGGTCAAATCAAGGCTGTTTATTATTACAAGCTTATGATACTGAAAAAGGTGCTGGAACAATGAGTCCATATACTTTTTTACGTGCGATTGGACCAGAACCATGGAATGCTGCTTATGTAGAACCATCTCGCCGTCCAGCTGATGGTCGTTATGGTGAAAATCCAAACCGTTTATTCCAACATCATCAATTCCAAGTTGTGATGAAACCATCTCCTGAAAACATTCAAGAGTTATATATCGGAAGTTTAATTGCATTAGGGATTGACCCATTAGAACATGATATTCGTTTCGTTGAAGATAACTGGGAAAATCCATCATTAGGCTGTGCTGGTCTTGGATGGGAAGTATGGTTAGATGGAATGGAAGTCACTCAATTTACATACTTCCAACAAGTAGGGGGATTAGAATGTCACCCAGTAACAAGTGAAATTACTTATGGTTTAGAACGTTTAGCTTCTTACATCCAAGAAGTAGAAAGTGTATATGATTTAGTGTGGACTGGCGATGTAAAATATGGAGATATTTTCAAACAACCAGAATTTGAACATTCTAAATATGCATTTGAAGAAAGTAATCCTGAATTATTAATGCAATTATTTACTGAATATGAAAAAGAAGCAACAATCCTAATGGAAAAAGGTCTTGTTCACCCAGCTTATGACTGTGTATTAAAATGCTCTCATGCCTTTAACTTAATGGATGCACGTGGCATTATTTCTGCGACAGACCGTGCAGGATTTTTAGGTCGTATTCGTAAAATGGCACGTACCATTGCTAAAACATTCGTAGCTGAAAGAGAATCTTTAGGATTCCCATTATTGAAAGACTAATAGGATAGGCTAGTAACATTAGGAGGACAATTATGACAAAATCATTATTATTAGAAATTGGTTTAGAAGAATTACCAGCGCAATATGTTCGTACAAGTTCAGAACAATTAGCGACTCGTGTGGAAGAATTTTTCAAACAAGAAAACTTATCATTTGAATCTGTAGAAGCTTTTGCAACACCAAGAAGATTAGCAGTTCGTGTAAATGGATTAGAAGAAGAGCAAGAAGACCGTGTTGAAATTTTCAAAGGTCCATCTCTAGCAATTGCAAAAAAAGATGGCGCATGGACAAAAGCTGCTGAAGGATTTGTTCGTGGAAAAGGTTTAACAACAGACGATATTTACGTAGAAACCATTAAAGATGTAGAATATATCCACGTTAAACAATTATTACAAGGTAAATCAACAAAAGAAGTTGTTAAGAAATTATCTTCAGTTATTACCGATATGAAATTCCCAGTTACAATGCGTTGGGCTGATCATACGTTTGAATATTTACGTCCAATTCACTGGATTGTTGCTTTATATGGAGAAGAAGTCATTGAAGAAATTCAAGTATTAGATGTAAAAGCTGGACGAGTTTCAAGAGGACATCGTTTCTTAGGAAAAGATACTGAGATTGCAAGCCCAGAACAATATGAACAAGCTTTAGCGGAACAATTTGTGATTGTAAATCAAGATGAAAGAAAAGCATTAGTTCGTAAACAAATTGAAGAGTTAGCGGCTAAAAATGCTTGGATAGTTCCAATTGATGAAGAATTATTAGAAGAAGTAAGCTCTATTTTAGAATATCCAACAGCTTTTGCTGGAACATTTGATGAAAAATATTTAGTCGTTCCAGAACCAGTATTAGTAACTTCTATGAAAGAACATCAACGTTATTTTGTAGTATACAATGCACAAGGTGAATTACAACCTTATTTCATTTCTGCACGTAATGGAAATGACTACATGATTGAAAATGTGGCAAAAGGAAATCAAAAAGTATTAACAGCTCGTCTAGAAGATGCTTTATTCTTCTATGAAGAAGATAAAAAAGTTCCAATGACAGCTTTCTTGAAGAAATTAGAAACATTAAACTTCCATGCGAAAATTGGTTCAATGACTGAAAAAATGAATCGTGTTCAATTATTAGTAGGGCGTATTGCAAATGAAT
>CALATC010000145.1 GCA_937891475.1 uncultured Granulicatella sp.
GTATTTCTTCAGAGCAGACGGTGCGATGGTAACAGGATGGGTTAAATACGCAGACGAATGGTACCATTTAAACACTAGCAACGGATTCATGGAATCAAATGCTTTTGTTAAAGGTAAGGATGGATGGTACTATCTCAATGAAGATGGAACCATGGCAGAAAAGCCTGAATTTACGGTTGAGCCTGATGGATTGATTACTGCAAAAGAAGTGCGCAGATAGTTTTAAAAATAAAATATATAACATATATAAAATAATGAATAATAGCCTACCTTAACTGGTAGGCTTTATTTTTTTGCATTTTTTCAAATTATTTTTAATAAAAGTGTTGACAATATATACCGAATGGTATATAATATAATTGTAAGGAGGTGAGGGAATGGAAGAAAAAATCACAACTCTAGTAGCGATCGTTGGGATTGCGGTTGCAATATCAAAAGAGGCTAGAGAGTGGTACAAAGCCACAAAAAAAGAAAAACGACAAAACCCGATACGTAAAAGAAGGAAATGACGTTTTTCAAGAGGGGAAGGATAACTTCCCTCCCCTCAATTATATATAAGTAGAAAGAGGAAATCAAGATGAAACACATTATTATTATTTTAGTAGTAGCTTTAATCGTGTGGTATGCAGGGGAAAATAAAAAGGATAACTAAATGGATAATTATTAAAATTATAAAAATAGGAGGACAATATGCTAAGAGCGGATGAAGAAAAAATATTATGGTTATTTGAGAATTATTCAGGATATCGAATCGCTAAAGAGAGCGGGGTTGCACAATCTGTAGTTGCACGGTTAATAATCGGGGATAGAGAATTGAAAAACGTATCTTTTGAAACAGCAAGCAAACTGACTGAATGCGCAGAGAGGTTTATTAGAGATGACTTTAAACGGTAAAAGCGGGCTAGTGATAGCTCGCTTTTTGTTCCGTATTTGTTCCGTGAAAATAGAAAACGTATGATATGACATGATATAAAAACACTGTTATCATAGGGATATGAAACGGTATGAAACGGTATGAAACGTATTTTACAGTCTGTAGGGGGCATTTTTAATGCTTATTTATAGGCTTTTTTAAAGGGTTTGTTCCGTGGATGTTCCGTGGGATAAAATCTTTATTATTTTTTCATTGTCAGATACTTCTAATTCTTTTATGACGTGAGCATACGTCTGCATAGTAACAGTTGGGTTAGCATGACCTAATCGTTTACTCACTGAAACGACTTGTACACCTTGAGATAGTAAGATACTTGCGTGTGTGTGCCTCAAGCTATGAAACCTAATTTTTCTCTCGATTTTCGCTTTTTTAAGTGTATTATCGAGAGTTTTTTTAACTCCGTTGTTAGTGATGTCATGAAACACTCTTTCCGTATCCTTCGGAAGTTGGAACAACAGTTTCATAACTTCGCTTGGAATTACAATAGTTCTTTTGGCGTTTTTTGTTTTTCCATCCGTAAAATCTCTGGTGTGTAATGAATCGAATCCTTTTTCGATTTTTACAGTGTTGGTTTCTTTATCTAAATTATCCCAAGTCAATCCAAGGCATTCTCCAAAACGCATTCCGCTTACCATTGCTAAAAGAATAATATAGCGTGATTGATATCTGGGATTGATACCATCCATTAACGCTGCATACAATCTTTGATATTCTTCAAAAGATAAAAACTTACTTTCTTCAGTAAACGTTCTTTCATCATTTCCCTTAATCTTTACGAATTCGCACGGATTGTACATAAGCACTCTGGTTTGAACAGCATGTTTTATTGCTCCACTGGTGTAGGTGTGATATTTAGCTACAGATTCAGTCGATAGCCTTTCAGCTAATTTATTAATATAAGATTGATAGCTATCATGAGTGATATCCTTGAGCATGACGTTAAAGTTTTTTCTAACGTATCTAATGATCATATCTATACGCTTGGAAACGCCAAGCGAAACAGTACCGTCTTTGTAGAGTTTCTTCCAATTCTCCATATAATCTGCAAGAAGCATTCTTTCCTTTGCAAAGTCCTTTCCTTGCAGCATTTCATTTTCACGTAGAATGGAAGCATCCTTTGCTTCTGCCTTTGTTTTGAATCCACTCTTGGATACTGCTTTTTGTTTTCCATTCTCGTAATAGTAGACTTTATACGTCCACGTTTTTCCGCGCTTGTATATGCTTGCCATAGTTCACCTCCGTTTCCAAACGTACGTTCTTTTTTAAGATAAAATAAATAGCCTTAACAGGCTATTTATTTTATAAAAATCTTTTTGCAGTCGAAGTTAAAACGTCTGAATACTTAATGATATCGAGCGGTGTTGAAATTTCGACAGTAGTATGTTCTTCATCATTAAATTGTAGTTTAAACTTATTATTAACCGTATAAATACGCATAATCCACTTACGAATATTATCATCTAAAAGTACATTAAAATAACTTCTATTGTCTCTATAGAATATACGTGATGGGTCTACTATATCTTTTAGTACTATCTTGGTAGTAGTGTATGCTTCTAATTCTTCAGAAGTTGTTATTATTTCAGAATCTTTGTTTTGAACTTCTTCTTTAACCTCTTCAGTATCTGGAGTACTAGATATTTTAGTATCTACATTAGTATTTAAAGCAGCACTCAACTTATCGTTTACCCGTTCGCTAATGAATTGAGAAAAGCCCTTCTTAACGATTGCTTCAAATTTTTCAAGTGTATTTTTAGTTTTAGTCCCTTCGTATATTTCTCCCACAATATATTTAACGAAAGATTCACTTGGATCAGTTAATTGTTTAGATAAAAGGTTTTTAAGGCTGTTTAAGTATTTTAATTCAGAAGCAGATGAAGTTATTTTATCAACGTCAAAATTATCTTTGTGGAATTTAGCAATCTCAGCGATTTGAATATCTTTAATCTTAGTGATATCAATTGTTAAAAACGGAGTAGAGTCCATTTTGTTAGGTTCATCAAGATCTGTGTAAAATTTATATTCTTGTCCATTTGTTAAAATTCCGAATTTAGAAGTAGTAGTACCAAAATATCTAAATAATTGCGAATCATGCTTTGTAAGTTTTTCTGATATAGATTTAGCTTCAATTAGAATTACAGGAGCATCGCTGATTTTAATTGCATAGTCTACTTTTTCACCTTTTTTAATTCCAAAATCTGCAGTGAATTCTGGAATAAATTCTAGTGGGTTAAAGATATCATATCCTAAGATTTGAAAGAATGGCAAAATTAGAGAAGTTTTAGTAGCCTCCTCTGTATTGATATTATCTTTCAATGTAAGGACCCGTTTCCCCAAACTCTTCAATTGCTCTGACAACACTTCTAATTCCATTGTTTTTCCTCCTTAAATGTAATTTTGCATATCCTCTTTAATTCCATATATAGTCTTTAGGATTTCAAACGTTTCTACAGGCTTTTGATATTGTTCTTCATATAAATATTTCATTAGTTCACACGCAAACATATCTGCTTCTCGTTCTAATTTTCCTTTTCCACCAAAGGTAGCAGAGTAGAATCCATTCAATCCATAATGGTCTATAGCATGCTTTAATTCATGTGCCATGACGTAGTATTTAAAAGAAATGTCTTGTATATCTTCATTAATTAATATTAATGGTGTATCCTTTTCCGAAGATACAAGTATTCCTTTCAAATTATTAGGTAATACTTTGAAATCATATTCGATTCCTAGATAGTCCGCTATTTCAAACGGGTTAGCCGTATTGTAAGTACTAACTAACTGATTCACTTCCAATAATTATTCCTCCTTGCCTTTTTTTATTCGTTCCCATAGCATTGCACGTATCATTCCGTCTAATTGCATCTTATCTTCTTCAGATAGTTCTATGCCATTATAGGACATAACAACACTATTACGTTTTAACGCCTCATCAAAAACAATAACATCGTCTTCGGATGCCCATGTTGGAGCTTCAGTCTCAACTTCACCAATTAAAGCTAATGGACTGATTTGTAAAATCTTCGCATACTTTAAAATTTTGTCTCTACCCATATTATTTATCATGCCGTTTTCCCATTTACGAACAGTACTTTTGCCAACGCCAACGTAATTGCCGACATCTTCTAAAGTTAACTTCAACGATTCTCTTTGAGCCTTTAAATTAAGCATTTTAACCGCTCCTTTCATAATGAAAGAATACCACTAAAGTGTCCTAGAAACAACTAAATTCACTCAAAAAATAAAAAAAGTTTCAAAAAAGACACATTTATGTGTTGACACGATTATTTGCTTATGATACTATGAATGTGTCCTAAACGACACAACAAGAAATGAGGTGATGTAAATGAACTATAATTTATTGAAAGCAAAAATTGTAGAAAGGGGATTAAAGGTAGAAGATTTTATTGATAAAATGGACGAAAATATCAATGGCGCATTCACTAAAACAGTCTACCATAGTAGAATGAGTGGTACAGTTTCTTTTCGAAGAGAAGAAATCGTAGCTTGTAAAAACATCCTAAATTTATCAGATGCTGAAATTATGGATATTTTTTTTAAAGAGTAAGTGTCTTTAAAGACACTCATACAACCAGAAAGGGAATTGAAATGGATAAAAAAACGGCAATAAAAGAGTTTCTAGAATTCAGAAGCAAATTTACAAAAAGAGAATGGCACGAATTAAATCAAGCTGTTGACGAAAGACTAAAACAAAAAGCCGACCAATTAAAACTGGACGACTTGGACTTAGTAGCTATCTCAGACAAATTAGAAAGATTTATCTAGAAAGGAGGAATTGGAATGGATAAAGAATTAAATAAAGTGCTTTCTAAACTTGAAGGGAGATACCTTCACAGACTAAACCAAGAATTAGAAATACCAGGAGACATAAAGAAAGAATTAGAAGAAATTTCTTCTAGAATTATTGCCATTTTTGAAGAAAAAAGCATGTCATACGCTAGTGCATACAACATGCTAGACCTAGTGCACAAAGTACTAGAAGAAAAATCTACACGAGTTAAATTATAGCAACTAACTCAAAAACATCCGTATCTTTTACAGCAAGTACGGAAAGTTTTAAGCCAGTTTCTAAAAATAACACATCGTGGATTTGAGAAGGAACACTATCAATGTTCACTACTTTTTCTTTTTGAATTAACTCATCTAACAAATACGATTTCACTGGATTGTGAGAATCGGAAAGAAATGAAAAAGATTTAAATTCATCGGAGAATGTATTCTTTAATGAATTAGCATCTGATTCGAATAGAGATTCCATCGTAACACAATCTCGTTCCAGAATTGGTCCTTCTGGATAACCGTAATCTGTATAAGATTCAAAACAAGAGAAAGTAATTAATTGTCCGTTTAATGAATATACGAGTTTGTAATCAGAAAAATCTAGATTGTTTTTGTTTTTATTTCGTTTGAAAAACTCAACTCTAATTTCATTAGCACGGACGTTACTTAAATTTAGACCCATATAAAACACCTCCCTTCAGACACATTATAAGTCTGAAAATAGATGGTAACAATATGAAAATTAGAGAAAGGAGGAAAGAAAATGAGTATCGAAACATTATCAGATATTACAAAAATCGTTGTAGAAACAGACGAAAAAGACCCTAAAACCATTGCAGTCATCACGGCAGAAGATATTGACAGTGCAGAAGGTTTTAGAGTCAGAATTACCCCTAAATACGATTAGTGTTGAGTTTAAAAACAACACGAAAGGAGGAAGCGGAATGTTAAAAAAACTTCGCCAAGAACGTGGTTTAACTCACGAACAATTGGCGAAAAAATTAGGGATCAGTAAATCGTATTACGTGAAAATCGAAAATGATTTTATGAATCCTAGTTACAAAGTGTTGAAGAAGTTAAAAGATTTCTACGGAGAGGATATTAATTTGAATGAACTTTTTAAATAAAAAAACGTGTCTTATCCGCTATATAAGACACGATACGGAAATTGTTCTGCTCAAGTTAATAGCGGCAACCAACAACACTTCGCCAGTATCGCCCCTGGCACTGTAGTTGAAATAGATTTTGATTCTCGATTTTAGAGACTAGCTTTTCCGCCATTTTCTCAACGGCAGCTAATTTATTGTTCTGTTTGGTCGTATAGCTAAGACGACCGAAAAAGCTAACTCCCCCTATTGAACCCTGCTAGCCAGGTGCGGTAGGCAAAAGGTAAACCTACAAATGAATCCAAACTCTACTGAGACACAGTACCTTTCAAAAATTCTGATAATAATGTTGTCATTATCATCATCCTTTCCACCTACTAGGATTTCAGAAGAAGTAGGTAAGGAAATTATAACACTAGTTTCATAAATAAGGAATGTTTTTTAAGAAAAAGAAGACGATACGAATGCCAACGCTAAAAAAAACGAAAGGAGTTTAAACCATGGAACAATCAACGCTTGATTATTACGAACCGATATTCTTCGAAGTCGTAAAAAGAAACCCAGAAAAATTTGTTGGATTAATAAAACCGTTTATTGACTCAAGAAATAATCAAAGGTGGATAACGACTGAAGAGTTATGTGAAGCGATTGGAACAAGTTCCAGTTCGTGGCACAAAAGCGAGATTAGAAACCATCCTGTGGTGGTTGCAGCAAGAAGAACAGATACACGCCCATACAAATATCAAGCGAGCATGA
>CALATC010000146.1 GCA_937891475.1 uncultured Granulicatella sp.
GAAATATTTACAGCAAATTAAACATCGGATGAATTTTTATTTTTAACACGAATGATATTATGTTTTTTGTTAAAAAAGGGCTTTATTATTTTGTTTTAATCTGATATACTATAAACATCAGATGAATTCACTGCTAAAGGTCATATCAATTTGGTGAATACCAAAAAGATATTTTTTTAACATTCTTTATTGAAAGCGGATACCCGTAGCGGTTACTTTTAAAAAGAATGATAATCATCTTGAAGGAAAGGAGAATATATGGTTTTTACAGATAAATTCAAATTTATAGTATGTATAGATTCTGACGGCTGTGCAATGGATACAATGGATATAAAGCATATTCAATTTTTTGGACCGTTAGCCGCTGAAATTTTTGCTATGAAAGATAAAACAAAATTTCTAGAAGAATGGAATAGAATTAACCTATTTTCAAAAACACGTGGAATTAATCGTTTTAAAGGATTACTACTTGGTTTAAAATTTGCTGAGAAAAATGGAGAATCCGTTGAAGATTATACAGTCTTTCAAAAGTGGTGTGATGAAACATTGTCTTTATCCAATCAGTCTTTAGAAGAAGCATATGCTACTTCGTTAGATCCAGTTCTAAAAAAAGCCTTGGAATGGAGTAAAGCAGTGAATAATGGAATTGAATCAGAATTAAAAGGAAAAGATCGTCCATTTGAAGGTGTTAGAGAAGCGCTAGAAGTCATTAGTCAATCTGCACAAATTGCTATTGTTTCTTCAGCTAATAGCGAAGCAGTAAATAGTGAATGGGAAAGACATGGATTAATGCCGTTTGTTTCAGAATTTTTTGGACAAGAGAGAGGAAGTAAGTTTGCAGCAATTAAAGAAATCAAGAGTCAGGGATTTTTACCAGAAAATATTCTGATGATTGGGGATGCACCAGGCGATTTAGAAGCAGCAAAAAATAATGGTGTTCACTTCTATCCAATCTTATATGGGAAAGAAAAGGAATCTTGGTCTAATTTAATTAATGGTGTTTTGAAGGAGTTTTTAGTTAATAAGTATGATGATTCAAAATACCAGGAGATATATTCTAAACATCTAGAAGAAGCAAAAAATAAATAATTAAGGGAGTCTTAAATATGGAAAATAAAGGAATTCATAGAGCCAAAACTTGGCAAATGGCATTGTTTGCATTGAATAACACATCAACAAACTTATGGCTGGTATTATTAAACTTTGTTGCATATTATTTAACAGGATATGTTGGTGTAGCAGTTGTATTAGCAACTTCAGTTATGACATTTATGAGAATTTGGGATGCAATTACTGACCCAATCGTTGGATATATTTTAGATAAAACAGATGGAAAATTCGGTAAAAACCGTCCGTTTATCGCGGCAGGGAATGTTGTTTTAGTCATTACTACATTCTTAATGTTCTTTACAACACATCATTTACCAGAACAATTTAGATTTATTTATTTCTTAGTCATTTATTTAATTTATATTATTGGTTATACATTACAAACTGTAGTAACTAAATCAGCTCAAAGTTGTTTAACAAATGACCCTAAACAACGTCCTACATTTGGAATTTACGATGGAATTTATAATGCAGTATTATTTGCATTAGTTCCTGGATTTGTAGCACAACACTTGGTTCCTAAATACGGTGGATTTACAGCAGAATTATTCCAAGAATTATGGATGTATATTGCTCCAATCACAATTCTTTTCACTTGGTTAGCAATTTTTGCTTTAAGAACAAAAGACCGTACAGAATACTTTGGAACAGGTAAACCTGTCAAAGTGACATTTAAAGATTATTGGGATGTGTTAAAAAATAACCGTGCGATTCAAATGCTTGTTGTTTCAGCATCAACAGATAAATTAGCAGCAATGGTAACTACAAACGCAACTGTGCAAGTAATTATTTTCGGTATTATTATTGGAGATTTCAAATTATTGAATGCATTTAACCAGTATACATTGATTCCTAAAATTTTAATTATGATTTTAGGTGTTCGCTTTATTGCACAACGTTTAGGTCAAAGAAAAGCATTACTTTGGGGTTCTTGGGCAGGTATTATCTTAAACGCTTTAGTTTGGGCATTGTTCTATATCGGTGATCCAACTTCATTCTCATTACCTGGTTCACAAGGGTTCACAGGATTTACTTTCTTTACAATCGTGTTCTTAACTTTAAATATTTTAGCTCAAGGGGCAAATGGATTAGCAGGTACAATGGTAATTCCAATGACTGCCGATTGTGCAGATTATGAAGTATATCGTTCAGGACGTTATGTTCCAGGTTTAATGGGAACATTGTTTAGTGCAGTAGATAAAATTGTTTCATCATTTGGTGCAGCTTTCGTAGGTATTTTATGTGCGGCAATTGGATTCACTGATAAATTACCAACTGTGGATACTCCATATTCAAATGAATTGAAATTTATCGGTTTAGTAATGTTCTCAGGATTCATTATCTTTGGATATATTTGTAATGTAATTGCGATGAAATTCTATCCATTAAATAAAGAAAAAATGGAAGAAATTCAAATTGAAATTGCACGTATTAAAGAAGAAGCTTTAGCAGAATAAGAAAAGTTTTCACTCCGTAAACGTGCGTTTACGGAGTGTATTTTTAGGGGGAAATAAATTATGGCAAAATTAGTAGATTTAAGTAAAAAACCATACTATTTAGATAAAGATCAAATTGAGTGGGTTGAAAAAACAATTGAAAGTATGAGCGATGAAGAAAAAGTAGGGCAATTATTTACAAATCTATTTTTCTTTGGGGGAGATGCATTTAGCGGAAATAATTTAACAAATGAAGAGATTTTAAATAAATATCATATTGGTGGAGTTCGCTATATGAATGGGGCTCCAGAAGATGTACAAAACCTAATTAATGAATTACAGTCTAAAACAAAAATTCCGTTATTAGTAGCAGCAAATTGTGACTCAGGTGGAGATGGTGCTGTAAAAGGTGGAACATATATTTCTTCAGGAGCACAGTCAGAAGCAAGTCGAGATACTTGGGTTCCGTATCATGCAGGATTAGTTTCTGCTCGTGAAGAAACAGCTTTAGGTGTAAATGTGAATTTTGATCCTTGTGTGGATATTCTACAAAACTGGAGAAATACTATTGTAAATACTCGTTCTTACGGAACAAATGCTGAAGATGTTATTAAGTATACAAATGCTTATGTAGAAGGTCTAAAATCTGAAAGAGAAGTAGTTTGTTGTGTGAAACATTTCCCTGGTGACGGTACAGAAGAACGTGATCAACACTTAATCTTAGGAGTAAATGAGTTGAGCGTAGAAGAATGGGAAAACTCATTTGGAAAAGTTTATCGTAATCATATCGATAACGGCGTAGAAATGATTATGGCAGGGCATATTGCATTACCAGAATACCAAAAAGCTTTACGTCCAGAATTAGAAGATAAAGATATTTTACCTGCTACTCTAGCAGAAGAATTAATTCAAGATTTACTAAAAGAAAAATTAGACTTCAATGGAATGGTTATTACAGATGCTAGCCATATGTTAGGAATGAGTAGTGCGATGCGTCGTGAAGATTACGTTCCTGGTGCAATTGCAGCTGGTTGTGATATGTTCTTGTTCTTCAATAATATGGAAGAAGATTTTAATTTCATGATGAACGGATATAAAAATGGTGTTATTACTGAAGAAAGAATGAAAGATGCTCTTCGAAGAATTTTAGGATTAAAAGCTAAATTACACTTGCCTGAAAGACGAGAAAATGGCACATTATTAAAATCATCAGAAGAATTATCAGTAATTGGATGTAAAGAACATCTTGAGTGGCAAAGAGAAGCTGCGGAAAGAGGAATTACTCTTGTAAAAGATACACAAAATAACTTACCAATTAACCCTGTTGACCATAAGAGAGTACGTTTGTATTATTTAGATGGCGAAAAAGGAGGAATCATTGCTAATGATGATTCAGTATTAAATCGTTATGTGGACGAATTAACTGCAAGAGGTTATGAAGTAACTGTTAATGATGGTAATAGCCGTATTAAAGGAAGAACTTTAGAATACCGTGAACAAGTAGATTTAGCTTTAGTTGTTGCAAATGTTATTGGTTATGGAGCTCAAAATAACTATCGTATCCAATGGAAGACAGCTATGTCTAACGAAGTTCCATGGTATGTACATGAAGCTCCAACAGTATTTGTTTCAACGAATTTTACAACACATTTACATGATGCTACTATGGTAAAAACATTTATTAATGCTTATCATGGAAATGAAAATTCTGTAAAAGCTGTTATCGATAAATTAGAAGGAAAATCAGAATTTAAAGGTCGTGCAAATGATTTAGTTTGGACTGACAAATGGCAAGCAAAATTATAAAAAGGAGAGAGATTTCAACATGTTATACCCAATATTAAATGAAATTAGAAGTAAATATTCGCTTGATGGAATTTGGAATTTTAAACAAGGGGATTATAAACCTGGAGTAGATGAACCGTTATCTTCAGATGAATTAATGGTTGTTCCAAGTTCTTTTAATGATATTAGTGTATCACAAGAAAAAAGAAATTATATTGGGGATAACTGGTATGAAAGAACTTTTATAATTCCTAAATATTCTTCTGAACAAGAAGCAGTACTACGTTTTGGTTCGGTAACTCATCAAGCGAAAGTTTTTGTAAATGGACAATTATTAGGGGAACACATTGGTGGTTTTACTCCGTTTGAAGTTACAATTCCACGAAACCTTACTGATAAAAATCATTTATTAATTAGTGTTTGTGCTAATAATGAATTAAATTACAGTACTCTACCTGTAGGAAACTATATCGAAGAAAAATTAGAAGACGGGTCAATTGTAAAAAAAGTACGTGAAAATTTTGACTTTTTTAACTATGCTGGTATTCAAAGACCTGTTCAATTATTGATTCTTCCTAAAAAGAGAATTGAAGATATTGAAATTACTTATCAAGTGAATGATAATAGTGCAGATGTGTTTGTTAATGTTCAACATACTTCTGAAAATGGTAGCGTTGAGGTATCTATTTTGGATGAAGATGGGAAGGTAGTAGCAGAGAGTAAAGAAAATGGACAATTGAAAATTCAGCAATTACGAAGATGGGAAGTGCTAGATTCTTATCTATATACAGCGAAAGTAAGTTTGGTAGAAAATGGTCATTTGATTGATGAATATGAAGAACCATTTGGTGTGCGTACAATTGAAGTGAAAGATGGAAAATTTTTAATTAATAATAAACCGGTTTACTTCAAAGGGTTTGGTAAACATGAAGATAGCTTTGTGAATGGTAGAGGGTTTAACGAAGCGGTGAACTTAATGGATTTAAATTTAATGAAATCATTAGGTGCAAATTCATTTAGAACTTCACACTATCCTTATTCAGAAGAAATGATGCGACTAGCAGATCGTATGGGATTTTTAGTAATAGATGAAGTGCCAGCTGTAGGCTTGTTTGCAAACTTTAGCGCAGCGTTAGATATGAGTCCTGGAGAAAAGAAAGTTGTTAAAACTTGGGAAGTAATGAATACAACAGAAAATCATAAATTGGCTCTTAAAGAATTAATTCAAAGAGATAAAAATTATGCATGTGTTGTATTATGGAGTATTGCAAATGAACCGGATGGTGCAGGAGAAGGTGCAGATAAATATTTTGAACCACTTGTAAAATATGTAAAAGAACTAGATCCTCAAAGTAGACCAACAACTGTTGTGAATATTATGATGGCAACACCAGAAAAAGATTTAGTATCGGATTATATTGATGTTTTATGTTTAAATCGATACTATGGTTGGTATTTATACCATGGTGAAATAGAAAAAGCAAGCAAGGGTTTACGAGCAGAATTATTAGAGTGGCAAACAAAATATCCTGAAAAACCAATTCTAATGACAGAATATGGAGCAGATACTTTGCCTGGATATCATTCAAACTGGGATATTCCATATACAGAAGAATATCAAGAAAGATTCCATGAAATGAGTCATGAAGTATTTGATGAAATCCCGCACTTTGTTGGAGAACATGTATGGAATTTTGCAGATTTTGAAACAAATACTGGTTTAATTCGAATTCAAGGAAATCATAAAGGACTATATTCAAGATCACGAGAACCAAAATCAATCGTGAAATTGTTTAAGAAAAGATGGCAAGAAATTCCAAATTATGGATATAAAAAATAACTACTTACTTATTGTGAAGAATATATAGAACTGGTAAAATATAGAAAAACACTTTAAGAGGTATTGGAATGAAAGAAAAATCTATTTCGTTAGTAGAGTCCACAGCCAATAAAATTATTGACTATTTTGAACGTGAAAATTTAAAAATTGGAAGCAAATTACCAAATGAATATACTTTAGCTCAGGAGCTTGAAGTTGGTAGAAGTACACTTCGTGAAGCTGTAAAAATGTTAGTCTCTCAAAATATATTAGAGGTTAGACAAGGTTCAGGAACGTACATTGTTAATTTAACTGCAACAGTAAAGGATCCATTAGGCTTTGGTGAAGTAGATAACCACATGAAATTGACGCAAGATTTATTTGAAGTTAGATTTTTAATTGAACCTCAAATGGCTAGTTTAGCAGCTCAATATATTAC